>CANCOG010000033.1 GCA_947379685.1 Flavipsychrobacter stenotrophus
TGAAGCTGGTCGGCAACCTGTTGTTGTTTATATTGTAATTGCAATTCGTAAGGGAGCATTTGCCATTTGCAGCCCCCGCAGGTACCAAAGTGCTGACAGAAAGGCTCGACGCGTAAGGTGGAGGGGGTCACGAGTTTTGTCATGCGGCCCTGCGCCCAGCTTTTTTTGTCCTTGATGATGACTGCATTGATCACATCTCCGGGGATGACATTTTCCACAAACAGCACTTTACCTCCTTCGAGGTGGGCAATGCTCTTGCCTTCGGCAGCATATGCATCAATAGTAACATTCAGCAGTGGGGGTGCTTTCTTTTTCTTACGAGCCAATTTTAATATGTTTTAAGCAGGGGCAAAATTAATCTGAATGGATGTGGATTCTGTATTTTGTTTTTTGGAATGGGAGGGCGGAAAGTCCATCTTCCGTCAATCCCTTTCTTCAAAGTAATGTTCCTAACTTAAGGTTTCGCACAAAGGCGCTAAGGAACGATGATAAAATAAAGTACACCATCTGTCTTGTTCTTTTCCATTTCTGCGTCGTTGAAAAAGTCTTTAAATAGCTCACTATTCGCAGATTTTTCGCCTTGCATAAAAGAAAAATAACTTCGCCATATGGTGTACTTTATTTTATCAACGTTCCTAAGCCGCAATTTCGAGAATATTTAAGCTGAAATTTTTCGTTGAAGATGCAAAGACGCATCCAAATAATGAAATTAGGTCCTAAGTTAGTGGCATTATTTTCTCCAAATTGGAAAGGGGATTCCCTGTGTCGGTGCGGTCGAGCAGGTGTTGTGGTAGTCATCTCTATGCGGAAGGTGGTTAGGGCAATGTTATTGACTTACGTAACGTACGAGGATATTACGCGCTTGCAGGGCTTGTCCATTTCAAATTTTTCTATCACAGGGCTACACCTCCACGATAGCCATCGGGACTGATGTATTTCGGCCCTTCAGGCCTGAAAATGCCTTTAGGAACGATGGCATTGCACATGTAGGGCGCATCCGTTGTGTTAATTGATCAATGTGTTTGGTGTTATTGGATGTGGTAGCGTATCAGACGCCATTCATAGATGTCTGACGATATGGAGTACCAGCCGGCGGTAGCCTTGATGAGGCCGATATTTTGCGCGTACATCCAGTCGTATTCGCGGGTAGGGCCGAAAATCTGATAGCCGGGCAGGAAGTGGTAGACGTTTCGGAATGTGGCTGTTTTGAAAGTACCTGCCGGTACAGTTACCATACTATCCCTGAAGCCCATTTGGTTGGTGACTGTAATTGTATCGGGGTGGGCGCCATTGGGATAGGAAATTCGGGTTGCGAAAATGGTGCTGAAGTCAGAGTTAGAAAAATGGATATTGCCCGCAAAATCAACTACATAGCCCAGGGAGTCGCGTACCCAGGTAAATGAGGTTGAACCACCTAAGCCTGCAGGCAAGAACCAGGTGTGGTATATTTTATTGTTGATTGTGGTGTCGCTTCCTACAAATGAACTATCGAAAGTATTCAATTGTTCGGTTCCTGAGTCTGTGACCTTGAATTGCTGGTAAATCCAGTAATTTCCCTGTTTCAGAGCAAAGTAGTCGGGGTAAACCACTGTTGAGTCAATTGGTTTTGGCGGGGTTGAATTAGTGCTTTTTTTGCATGCGCTGTTCAGTGAATACATACAAATGATAGCCGCTATAGCGGTAAGGTGCCTGATCATAAAGTTGGTTTTTATGTTAACGGTATTTTTTAAAACATATTGCGGGTTGCGTGTTTTTTTTGAGTGCATTTCAAATCTTCGCCATTCAACTACACCCTCAACCTTTTCCGGAGGGTATCGGAATTTCTTTAAGGCAAATTTCAATAACCTGAGGTTTCGCGCAAAGACGCAGAGGCGCAGTTCCCAGTTTATTTAATAATGGCCCAGTTAGTTTGAAGTAAAGCCGCGAAGAAAATCCCGTTGGAATTATGACATTACCCTGAAGGGTGATGGGAGTGCCAATATCCTGGCTATCGCTCAGGTGATATAGCAATGTTAATTATGCAGAGGTTTGGAATGTACCCGTTTTTTGATTGCCGGTAATTTTAGTGCGCTCTTTGGTATTAAAAATGGATGACACAGGCTATGAGATCCTTCATTCATTTTTAACGCATTATACAAGGGGAGGGAGGGTAAATTGTTGTTACTTTGCTTAGCGTTATGCCCGGTTTAGGGGTGTTTTTTGAAGCAAGTTTTTTATGAAAAAAGGATATGTAAGTGCTGAAGAAGCGGTGTTATTAGTTGAAAGTGGTAACAGGGTTTTTGTACATGGGAGTGCCTCTACGCCCATACGGCTGATCAATGCTCTATTGAAAAGGGCTGGTGCTATTAGTAATGTTGAGCTGGTGGCGATTAGTACTTATGGTTGCATAGACTGGAACCACCCTGAAGTGTTGGCGAGTTTTTATCTGAATTCATTATTTGTATCGGAGAACGTGAGGGGGTGGGTGAACTCGGAATACGGGGATTATATTCCTGTATTTTTGAGTGAGATACCTCAGTTGTTTAACCGGGGGATATTGCCGTTGGATGTGGCAATTGTGCATGTGTCGCCGCCGGATGCGCACGGATACTGCACGCTGGGTACTTCGGCTGATATTGCTATAAGCGCTGTGCGGAATGCGAAGATCGTTATTGCACAGGTTAATCCGAGGATGCCGAGAGTGCTGGGGGAGGGTATAGTTCATTTTTCGCGCTTTAATGCAATGGTGTGGGAAGAGGTGGAGTTGTTTGAGGTGGATTATGGGGCGAAGGCGGACCCGGTAAGTGAAAAAATAGGGAGGCAGGTAGCCGGGCTTATAGAGGATGGATCGACCCTGCAAATGGGGATAGGCGCTATTCCTAATGCGATACTGGGTTCTTTGGGTAATCACAAAGATTTGGGCATACATACAGAGATGTTTTCGGATGGTGTCATTCCTCTTGTTGAAAGTGGTGTAGTGAACAATGCGAAGAAGAAAATTGCCTGTGGCGAGATCGTCAGCTCGTTTGTGCTGGGGACGAGAAAGGTATATGATTTTGTAGATAACAACCCATATGTACACTGTATGGACGTGGCGTTTGTAAATGATGTAGACATCATCAGGCAGAATCCTAAAGTGGTGGCGATAAACAGTGCGATCGAAATAGATATTACGGGTCAGGTGTGTGCTGATTCTATAGGCACTTACCAGTTTTCGGGTATTGGGGGGCAAATGGATTTTATGCGTGGTGCGGCTCTTTCAGATGGCGGTAAGCCTATTATTGCGATCCCTTCGGTAACGAGCAAGGGTGTTTCGCGGATAGTGCCTCACCTGAATGAGGGCGCCGGTGTTGTGACAACGCGCGGGCATATTCATTATGTGGCAACGGAGTATGGTATTGTAAACCTTTACGGTAAGAATCTGGATCAACGTGCGCGTTTGCTGGCGAGTATTGCGCATCCAGACCATAGGGAATCGCTGGAGGTGGCTTACCATAAGCGGTTTGGGAGGATGATCAAGGGGTTGTAAGTGAGTGTCAGAGAACTTAACCACAGAGTAGTGGTGTCTGGAAATTAACCGCAGAGTATTGCGGAGTATAGGCGCAGAGTCTCGCTGATTTTTTTTGAGGAGGTAGAGTGCGCGGAGGTGTCATTTGTAGGTACGGTTAACACAAAGGCAGTGTGTTTTGCCTTTTACAATAGAATTAGGCAGTATGTAATGGACACTGAGAATTAAGGTTGCTCAGCTTCTTGCAGTTGCTGTGTTCTCTTCCAACCCCGGCCATTCGGGATGAGCAATGGTTGGTAGCGCCATTTCGGAAGCAAATGCTTCCGGAATGGTAGGTCGAAGGAAATCCTTCAACCAGTGTTAACTATTTGATGGGGTGCATTCCAAATCTTCGCCAATCAAATTCACCCTCAACCCCAGCTCTTCTCCCTCCTAAAGGGCCTACCGTTAGGACACATCTTTAGGATGATACACAATTGATTGTAGGAAAGAATGATTTTTTGTCAACAAATGTAAACGTCTGAAAACATGATATTTATTGGGTCTCCTGCCCGCCGTCTCCTCTACTTTTTTTGTGCTGCCGCAAAAAAAGTAGCAAAAAAAGCGGCACTTTGGCGAACAGCTCCGCACGCCAAAGTAGCTAAGCTGCGTGTTATTGTGGTTTGGCCACCGCACCGGCATGGCTAAGCCTCCACCCATGATATCCAAAGCCGATTCGGAGCATTTACACCGGTCCATTGCCAATATTGCACAAAAGATGTGTCCTAACGGTAGCCCTAAAGGGCGAAGGGAGTGCTAATGTTTTCACGATTGCTCAGGTGTTAATGTAATAATGTCTATGCGAAGGTTTGGAATGCGCCCATTTGATGAACTAAGTCTAGTTGAAATGCAATAAACCATACCTTTTACATCAAAATAGAGCGATATGAAAAGGATATTGAGAATAATAGTGGCTTCGCTGGTCTTGTACTTCGTGTGGGTGGTAGGAGCAATCATTTATGGTGAAATGCACAGAGCGGTCAATATGAAAATGATATTGTTCGCTGTATCGCTGGTGTATGTTTTTATTCTGTGGCGGCTTTGGAAGTCGCTCATAAAAGCAGCAAGGAAGGAGCATGAGGAAAAGAAGAATGGCGGGGTATAGCGAATCATTTCTTATGGCAGCAACAGGCCTTGATGCCGTGTTGTTCCATGGCTACTTTGGGGCTTAGGTAGGGTATGCCCAGGTTCATGCCGCGGAGTACAAAGAGACAACCAAAAGCAAACACAATGACAGGAACCAACTTGCGGATGTGCTGTGTGCGGAGGAAGGTGAGTTTGGTTTTCAGGAGCGTAATACTCACCAACATTGGGAGTGTACCCATACCGAAAAAGTACATCATTCCGGCTGCCTGGGCTGGGGTGGTGGCTGCCAGTGAGGCTGTGAGTGCCATGTAGACAAGGCCACAGGGCAGCAATCCATTCAGGATGCCTGCGAGGGCCAGGGTGCCGAGTCCTGCTTTTCCTATTGTATTTCCCAATTGCTTTTTTACATAGCCCGCCCATGGTAATTGCAATTTTGTGAAGTGATTGGGCACAAAGGACAGCAGTCCGATAACCAGGAACACCGAACCCAGAATTATGGAGATGTACTGTTGGATCTTTGGGTCGAACAGGCTACGGAATGAGTGCAGGATAATCGCCAGGAGTGCATAGGTGGAGATACGACCAAGGTGGTAGAGGGCAATTGCAATAGCTTTTTTAAAACCACCAAACATCTGGAACGGCATTACCCAGACAATAGGGCCGCACATGCCGGCACAGTGCAGGCTGCCTGTGAAACCCATGAGTAAGGCCATTGTGAGTGTAAGCGTATTCATTTTTTGGTTGGTTTGGTTTGGATTGCAAGAGGGGTAACGGGCAATTGTATTGATATATGGTTTCGCGCAAAGACGCTAAGGCGCAGTTCTCAGTTTATTCAATCAAGGTTTAATCGAGCTGAAGGAAAGCCGCAAAGCCCCCCGTTTAGTTAATGAAATTGGGTTTCGCGAGATACTGTTAATTTTAATCTCCAATCGCATTACAGCAGACTCTGTTGCCTTTATGAGTGCAACATGAGGTCAGACTCCTGATAGTAGCTTTTGCCGTCTACGCTGCACTTGATCTTAACTGTGTAGCGCGTGTTTCTCAGCGCACTGCGGGAAATGGTGACGCTGTTATTTTGTGCGTCTATTTTGAAATTCCTGTCCCACTCGGAGTTAACGGGTGAGTAGAACTGAATTTCTCCGCTCAAAATCTTGCTTTTGAATTCCTCGGGGAAGTCGATAGTGACGGCCGTTTCATTTGCGTGAATACTCAGAGATCGTGATAGCGCCGACTGATTCTTGCCGGCGTCTATCACTTTTTGGTAATCAATCTCAGCTTCGTAATAATCTTTTGAAACAAGGTCGAAGTGCTGCCTGCTGCTGCCCACAACGAGTGTGACAATGAGTACTACGAACCCTCCGTATAATATCGCGATCTTCCAACCCCAGCCTAATTTTTTCATGATGTAGTTTTTTATCGGTTGATGATTATTCTTTGAAAGGGCCGAGGAAGGAGGTGGTGATGGTATTGATCTTTACGTTTCCTTCGTAAACCCCAATTTTTATTGGTGTCTTTCTGTTTTTTATTGCACTGTTGTTCATGTAAATGAACATTGTTCCGGCTGTTATGCCGTCCTTTGGTACTATGATCTTTGTTTCTCCTACCAGCTTTATCGATCCTTCGAAGTTTTCTGGTTTCAGAGTTACTTCTTTATTCTTAAATGTTTTGTTGAGTATTTTGTAGCTATACAAGTTACTCATCTGGTTATTGGGTTGCTCCTGATACAGCTGACCAGGGGTGCGTAACAATGTTACGCCAACGTCGGTACGGGTAGATAGCAACCACACCAAGATGCCCAGTAAGATGCACATTACAAAACTGTACGCCTTCATACGCCAGGTGAGCCTGTGCGGTTGTTTTTTAGCGATGTTGTTTTCAGATGCGTACCTGATCAACCCTGTGGGGAGACCAACTGCATTCATCATGTGGTTACATGCATCAATACAAGCGGTACAGTTCACACATTCCAGCTGGGTACCATTCCTGATGTCTATGCCTGTAGGGCAAACCTTAACGCATTGTTCGCAGTCAATACAATCGCCTATAGTACGCTCTTCCTTCTTATGAAACTTGCCGCGTTTTTCACCGCGTTGGTAATCGTAGGCAACAATTATTGAATCGCGATCGAGCAGTACTCCTTGCATACGGCCATATGGGCAAATTACGGTACATACCTGTTCGCGCATCCATAGGTAGACGAAGAAGAAAACCGTGGTGAATACCAACAATGATGTGAAAGAGCCTATGTTTTGTGATAGTGGTTCGGTAACCAGTTTCTTTAAGTCGTCGACACCAATGAGGTAGGCGAGAAAAACGTTGGCTATTATAAAACTGACCAACCAAAATGCCACCCATTTGGTCACTCTTTTGGAGATCTTAGCGCTGTTCCATGGCGCTTTTGCCAGCATTTTTTGTTGTGCTGCATCACCATCAATCCAGAATTCGATCTTGCGAAAAACCATTTCCATAAAGATGGTTTGGGGGCAGGCCCATCCGCAAAATACCCGGCCGAAAACTACTGTAAACAATGCGATGAATACTATGAATACCACCATCCCCAACGCGAAAATGAAAAAGTCCTGTGGCCAGAAAATTTGCCCAAAAAGAATAAACCTTCTTTGCAGGATGTTAATCAGGAAGATAGGGTGGTCGTCGTATTTCAGGAACGGCAAGCCGAAGAAGATAACGATGTATGCAATAGTTACCCATGTACGGGCATTATATAGTTTCCCTGAAGGCTTTTGAGGGAACATCCATATGCGTTTCCCTTTTTCGTCGACGGTAGCAATCTTGTTTCTAAACGTTCCCTGCTGCTCTGTGCTTGCACTCATTTTGTTTGGTTTTTTGTTTTTAGGGGAGTTACTCTTAACAGCACTCCCCTAAAAACATCTTATTTTTTTACTTCCTTTTTACTACTTGTGCTGTCAGTATTTGGCTGCTTTGTGGTATCGGCTGCGGCACCAGGTGCAGAGGCCTCGATGAAAAGCTCACCCTGAGGCGCCTTTGGTACTGCAGGTTTTGTACCCTTTAGTGATTTTACGAAACTGGCAAGTTCCTGAATCTGTTTTGGTGAGAAGTCGTCTTTCCAGCTCTTCATTCCCTTATCCTGCCAGCCATATTTAATGGTTTTGAATACATTTTGAATACTGCCACCATGTAACCAGTATTCGTCGGTTAAGTTTGGACCTACACTACCACCGCCATCGGCGAGGTGGCAAGCCACACAATTCTTTATAAACAGGTCTTTTCCTTCGCCAACAGAAGCACCGTCGGTGAGTAATGTAACGCTGCTTTCGTCAACGTTGTTTGCGCTCTGGGCCAGGTATGCGGCTTTGTCTTCTTCACCCTGTTGCATTTCGGCGGCGTATTCTTCTTGCTGACTAAGGCCATCGCCTGATACATGGAAGCGATAGACGTAGATGAAGCCTACGAGTATGGTAAGGTAGAAGCCGTACTTCCACCAAGGCGGGAGGCTGTTGTCCAACTCCTGAATGCCATCGTAATTGTGGTCCAGCAGAAGGTCTTTTTCTTTTTCGATAGGCACAGCGGCATTGAAGTCGTCCCAAAACCAGCTCTTCTTCCTGATCTTCGCTTGCTGAGCTTCCTGTTCGTACTTGCCCTTAATTACTTTCGACAAGATCTTGATGTAAATAGACAATGCGAAAATAATAAGCAATTCGAAGATGATGAACCCGATCATCGCGTAATAGTCGTTGATAGGAATTCCTTCAATCGATTTTGGTGAAGGTGTAGCCTGAGCCACTGCGGGTTCGGCAGCTAAGGCATGCAGTGCAGGCAGTATGGCCAGCAAAAAGCCTGCAATTGTTTTTATAACGCCAGAGTTGGCCTTCCTGTCATTTTTGAATTTTTCCTTTAATACTTCACTCAGCACCCGCAGAGTGTTAGCCAGCATTCCTATGAAGTACAGAAGAATCAGCATAAGGCTGACCAATGTGATCTGGAGCATGTTATAACCACCTGTAGCGGCTGATTTGCTGGTGGCTTCAGCGGCCAGGATACAGCCAGGGGCGAGTAAGATGGCTGCCAATAAGATCAGGTAATTTTTTTTATTTGAGCGCATGTTATGTGCTAATTTGTTATGAATAAATTATTCGTTTTCGTTTTCTGGGAAGGGAATGTTCTTCATTCCTGTGATGTACTTTTTGTCTGCTTTGAGTACCCATGTTGTCATTGCAGTAAAGAATATGAAGAATATGAACAGGGATGACAATGGGTAAATTCCTACCCCGGTTATCGTCTCCAGATAATGTATGAATTTCATTTTGCTGAATTGTTAATGGTTAACTGTTACTGGTTAATTATTAATGGTTAGTGGTTAATTAGAAGTGGGTATAAAAGTTATTAACCACTAACCATTCTTGTTGACAATTAATTTGCTTGTTTTTGATCGAGTTTGATGTCCTTTCCTACACGCTGGAGATAAGCGATAAGTGCTACTATCTCTTTATTGCTACTGATCGCGATCTTGTCTTTTGCGAGATTATCTCTGATGCCATCGGCTTGTTTCATCAGGTCGCGGTTGGCAATTTTATCGTAGTCGGCCGGGTAGGGTACACCGAGCGTAATCATTGCCCTGATCTTGGCTGGCGTTATAGCTGTATCCAGATCGTTCTTGAATAACCAGGTATACACTGGCATAATGGTTCCAGGAGATATGCTGGATGGTTCGTACATGTGGTTGAAGTGCCAGCTGTCAGGATATTTTCCTCCAATTCTCGCCAGGTCGGGGCCAGTACGTTTGCTACCCCACTGGAACGGATGGTCGTAAATAAACTCACCTGCCTTTGAATATTCACCGTAGCGAACTACTTCACTCCTGAACGGCCTGATCATCTGGCTATGGCAGAGGTAGCAACCTTCACGTATATAGATGTCGCGGCCCTGTAATTCAAGCGGAGTATATGGTTTTACATTGGCAATTGTTGGAATGTTTGATTTTACAAGGAACGTAGGGATCATTTCGATTGCGCCACCTATAGCTACAAGTACAAGGCTAAATACAAGCATTTGTACAGGCCTGCGCTCAATCCACCTGTGCCAGTGTTGAGAAGCATGTGGTTCGTACACTTTGGATAATGGTGCAGCTTCTGCAGGTTCGTCATTCAATGCGCTACCGGCTTTTGCAGTTTTAATAAGGTTGTAACACATGATGAGTGCTCCTATAAGGAAGAGTACACCACCTACACCGCGCATTGCGTAGAAAGGCTGCATTTGTTTAACCGTATCGAGGAACTGATATTTCAGTGTGCCTTCCGGAGTGAATTCTTTCCATGCAAGGCTCTGCATAAAGCCTGCCCAGTACATAGGTACTGTGTAGAAAACTAT
The DNA here is from genome assembly GCA_947379685.1 of Flavipsychrobacter stenotrophus. Lineage (GTDB taxonomy): Bacteria > Bacteroidota > Bacteroidia > Chitinophagales > Chitinophagaceae > Flavipsychrobacter > Flavipsychrobacter stenotropha_B. Next base: position 9,959 of record CANCOG010000033.1, read on the forward strand.
GCCGAGGGTACCAATCCAGAAGTGTCTGTTTGCGAGTTTTACTGAGTAAAGTTTGGTCCTGAATATTCTTGGAATCAGATAATAGAGGATACCGAATGTGAGGAACCCGTTCCAGCCTAATGCACCAACGTGTACGTGTGCAATAGTCCAATCAGTAAAGTGGCTGATAGCGTTTACGCTTTTCAAGCTCAGCATAGGGCCTTCGAAAGTTGCCATACCATAAGCAGTAACAGCAACTACCATGAATTTAAGAACAGGATCTTCGCGAACTTTATCCCAGGCTCCACGTAGTGTGAGCAGACCGTTCAGCATACCACCCCATGATGGTGCTATCAGCATGATGGAGAACACGGTTCCCAGTGTTTGGGCCCAGTCGGGAAGAGCGGTATATAAAAGGTGGTGCGGACCAGCCCAAATATAAATGAATATTAACGCCCAGAAGTGGATGATGGAAAGACGGTAAGAGTAAACAGGGCGGTTAGCGGCCTTAGGCATGAAGTAATACATTAAGCCCAAGTATGGTGTAGTGAGGAAGAACGCAACCGCGTTGTGTCCGTACCACCATTGAACCAATGCGTCCTGAACACCTGCATACCAGGAGTAGGATTTCATGAGGCTGAAAGGCAACTCAATAGAGTTAACAATATGTAACATGGCAACTGTTACGAATGTTGCAATGTAGAACCAGATTGCTACGTAAAGGTGTCTTTCGCGGCGTTTAAGGATGGTCCCGAACATATTGATACCGAATGTTACCCAAACGAGGGCAATCATGATATCGATAGGCCATTCCAGTTCTGCATATTCTTTACCTGAGGTATAGCCAGCTAATAAAGTGATAGCAGCGAGAACAATAATGGACTGCCAGCCCCAGAAATGCAGTTTGCTCAGCTTATCGCTAAACATACGCGCCTTACACAAGCGTTGCAGTGAATAATAAACGCCCATGAAAATACCATTGCCGACAAAGGCAAAGATTATGGCGTTGGTATGCACGGGGCGTACCCGGCCGAATGTTGTGGCAGCCATGCCCATGTTAAGGACAGGGTACACTAACTGAAAAGCTGCCAGGATGCCGGCCAGCATACCGACCACACCCCACAATACGGTGGCGAATGCAAACCATTTTACGATTTTGTTGTCGTAAAAGAATTTGTCGGTTTGAATAGATACACCTCCATGTGTGTCTTGAACAGAAGTACTCATACTTGAATTTTAACTTGATTATAGAATAGTTTCTTCTTTGATTTCGTCTTCGTAAAGCATTCTCATAGCTGCCCCCTGCTGGTCTTCATACTGGTTGTTCTTTACGCTCCAGATGAACCCGCCCAAGAAGAGTGCGGCTACTGAAATGCTGATAATTACGAGGAGATATAAGGCGCTCATTTATGAATTATTACAAGGGCAAAACTATTTCTGAACGAAAGACATTCTTATGACTATACTCACTGATAAACCTGATTAAAGTCAGGTTTATGGGGGTGTTTAGGAATTGTGCTTGTTGCATCTCTCGTTTATTATGAGTTTGTGCAGGAAATCTATCTTTATGATGCAGGGTTTCTGAAAAGAAACGTATCTTAAATAGGTTCAACCGCTTACGGTTAAGGCCATTAACAAGGGTTTGTAATTTCCTACACAATTGTTCAACACCTTCGGGGTTGGTGTTTTAGATTTGTCTATCGCCTCCGCGATGGCTATAGGGATCACCGGCGGCTATTGTTGTTGAAGCCCTCCGGGCTTCCTTATGACGATGGAATTGAACCCTGGGGGTAGGTATTTCGATATTCTCGGGGGCAATGGTATTGACTCAAAGTACAAGGGACTGTATTGCGCCCTTGCAGGGCTTCACCCTGTGCTGATATATTTCGGCCCTTAAGGCCTGAAGACTCTTTAAGTAAGCAACCTTGGGGGGCGGATTTTTTTTCTCAATCCCTGGTTTTTAGTGACAATCCCAAACGCTTAGCCAGCAGGCTGCTTATTCCGCTGGAAATAATAACTATACTCAATGTGCTGCAGGGCATTAAAATTGCTGCAATAAGCGGGCGCATGGTGCCTTGCATGGAAAAGAACAGGCCTATGAAATTGTAAAGAATGGAGATCACGAAACCGGCACCAATGATGTATTTGGATAGTTTGGATAACCGGAGTAATGATGGGAATAATGCAAATTTCTTAGCATCGAGAATGGCATCGCAGGATGGGGTGAAATTATTGATGTCATCGGCAAGGGTGATACCGACATTGCTTTGCTGAAGGGCGCCCGCGTCGTTGAGTCCGTCGCCTATCATCAGTACTTTTTTGCCCTTGTGCTGGAGCTGGTCAATGTACTTAAGTTTATCCATCGGTTTTTGGCCGAACAATAATTCACTTTTGGTACCCAACAGATCAGCTAACAGGTCTTTTTGTTTGTCATTGTCGCCAGATAGGAGCGATATTTTGTACCTGTGACGGAGCGTTGGGATGATTTGGGGTATAGATTCCCGGAAAACGGAAAGGAAGTGAAATGAGGTTATTTTGTCGTTTATCCTGATGTAAACGGTGGCTTTGTCTTCTTTAATTTTGTCTTTTGGCAACCCGATGAACTCGCCCGAGCCAACCAGGATGCGGTATCCCTGCACTATAGCGTCGATTCCCTTGCCGGGTGTTTCCTTCCAGGCTGCTGTTTCTACAAGTGAGCGATTGCCTAGCCAGGATGTTAATGCCCGACTGTAAGGGTGTTTGCTCGGGCAAACTACCGTGTAGAGTATGTTTTTTTCGATTTCGGTCAATTGATGTCCTGAGCTGATAAAGTTGGTGTTGCTGCCCTGAGTCAATGTTCCTGTCTTGTCGAATACGATCTGGTCGATTTTACCCAGTTGTTCAATGACCGTTGTGTCGCGAAGAAAGAGGCCGTTGTTACTCAGAATACGTAGTACATTACCATTGGTGAAAGTAGACGACAGCAACAGTGCACAGGGGCAGGCCACTATCAGCATAGCAGAGACACTGGTGATAATCTTAGACGGGTCATGCATAGCCCAATACGCTGCAGTGCCTATAGCCAGCGAAAACAGAATGTAGGTAAAATACCGGCTCAAAATATGAATGACGCTTTGTTCATCGTTTTGTTCGGCCTTATCTTTAGCAAATGAGTGGTGATTCCAGAGTGATGTGAGGTAACTGCCAGCTACAGGTTTCAATACCTGGACTGTAAGTTGTTCGCCAACCTGGCGGCCACCTGCGTACACCATTTCGTTTTGTTTTACCGTAACTGGTTCACTTTCCCCCGTTACGAAACTGTAGTCGATCAGCGCTTTCCCTTTTACTACAAGGGAGTCGGCAGGAATTATTTCTTCATTGTGCAGTTGTACAATGTCTTTTTCTTTAAGATCTTGTAGTTTTCTTGATTCTATCCCGTCACTGGTAATCACATTCACGGCAATTGGGAAGTATGATTTGTAGTCACGGTGGAATGAAATTGATTTATATGTTTTTTCCTGCACGACACGGCCCACCAGCATGAAGAAGACGATTCCACTCATGCTGTCCAGGTAGCCGCCACCTGTATTAGATGCTATTTCATATATGCTGCGGGAAAAAGTTATAATTATGGCAAGCGCTATTGGCGCATCAATGTTTAGTGTCTTTTGCAATAGCCCTTTCCATGCTGTAATGAAGAATTCACTAGCACTGAAGAAGAATACCGGAAGGGCCAGGAACAGATTCAGGTAACGGAACAGGTGGGCGTATTGCTGTTCAATACCGGTGTTTGATGAAAGGTATTCGGGGAAGCTCATCATCATGATGTTGCCGAAGCAAAAGCCCGCCACACCCAGCTTATAGATTTTTTGTTTGTTGTATTTTTTTGCTTTTTTCTTGTCGGCCTCTTCCAGACTAATGTAAGGTTCGTAGCCAATAGTAGCCAGCAGTTCGGTTATCTTCCTTATGCTTATTTTGCTGCGGGAAAAGTGAATGGTAACTTCTTTTGCTGTGAAGTTGAGCCTGCTTTCAACTATGCCATTGTTGACTTTGCTCAGGTGCTCAAGCAACCACATACATGAACTGCAGTGTACACCCGGGATATAGAACGTGACAATGGTATAATCTCCATTGGTGAATTTATAAAGTTGTTTTGCTATTTCTTCATTATCGAGATAGGCAAACTTATCGGAGCGGGAGGGTTTTATTTGTGAGAGTCCCGGGTGTGACTGCAATTTGTAGTAATCACACAGGCCATTGTCGTTGAGTATTTCATAAACCAATTTACAGCCCTCACAACAAAAGACTTTTTCTTCTATGGCAATTGAATTGGTAACGCAGGGTGTGCCACAGTGGTAACAATTGGCCTGGTTCCTGGTTTTCTTTTCAAGCACAGGTATTTCCTGTTCATCAATAGCGGGCATGGATATTTTTTTGTGCTTCAACTACTTTGGGTATCAGTTGCGAACCTTCCAGTAGAAAAAGCTCTGTAAGACTGTTTTCAATCAGGGCCATCTGATTTCTCAGCACCCTGTATACATCGGGATATATTGTTTCGGAATATAGCGGCAGGGCAGCCATCTGAAGGCGGTTTAAGATTTCGCTCATCTTATCGTGAGACTGGCGTAGTTCCAGCAGTTGCAATTCATGCTGCATACTGCATGAGCCGGTACCGTTGCAGTTCTTGCAGTCGTGGCCAGTTGTGTCTTTTTCGTAGAGTGTTTGTATGTAAGGAATCAAATGTTCCTTTTTAAGGTTTATGTATTGTTGTATTTCCTCTATTATGCGGTAGCAAAGGTTGATATACTGAGATGTTGCCTGGTGCATTTCCAGGGTTTGTAGTTTCAATGCCTGCTTTTTTGCAGAAGCGCAAAGTGTATTTAATACATCATAATGGGATTTATCCAGCTTCTCTACAAGACTTCCCAGATTATCACTATTTGGCGCGTGCACGTTATTCATGGTTCAGATTCTATTGCAAAATTATTTTCAAACAGGGTGCAATAAACTGATTAAAAACGGCTGAAAAAATGATATTGGTCAGGAAGTAGGAGTAGCGTCGGGCATAGTATCTAAAAAAGGATGTTGATACACCTTTTTTTAATCTTTTTAGCGTTTTCTTACGACCGGTTTATTTCCAGATGTTGAATTTTAGCCTGAATTTCTTTTGCTGGAGTAGTAACCGCCAGTCGATAAAAAGAAAAACCAGGATAATGGCGATCCCTAAAATGGTTCCTGAGATGCTCTTCCAGGAAAGCATACCCTCGGCAACCTGGGTAGCATTACGTGCCAGGTAGTCGCCAGACAGTACCATTACCATGTCGCTTGTGAATTTGCCTATGAAAAAAGCAGGCAGTATGTTCATGGTTCTTATTTTGGCAATACCGACAGCGGTAAACAGAGGGGTTGAAGGCAATGGCATTAAAGTATACAGCACGACAAAAAATTGCACTGCCCATCCTCTCCCCTTCAGTTTCTCACCAATGTAGGAAATATCTTCCAGCTTTTGGGCAGTAATGAATTTAGAAGACAGCAAGTAGATATACTTACTCAGGATATACCTACCTATAGTTGAACTCACTACACCTGCAACAAGCACTCCCCAAATATTGAGGTTGTATTTCATCTGAAAGAAGACCATTACCGTCCAGGCAGGTGGACCGAAAAAAGGAATGGTATCCACTATAAGTGCAGCAAAAAATACAAAAACATAATACACGAACACATTGCAAGGTAGGGAAAAACGGTTGTGATAGTTGTGATTTGGATCGTGTTGATGAGTATTGAGTTTCAGTTTTAACGTATTGGGGCGTTACTGGATATTGAGCATTATTAGATTCGGATAATAAGTTGTTGATTCTGTATGGATTATCTGTGAATGCGCAATCGCTGTATCGGGCATTCAATAATCATTTTTTCATTTATTCAATTTAACAGCAGTTTGACCAACTATGTCTTAATTTTGCACTCTATGGGAAGCGCTTTGCGGTTTTTTTGCTGCATGGATTTCCTGCATTTTCTATGCTAAAAACAGACGTACTTATTATTGGTTCGGGCATTGCTGGGCTCACTTCGGCAGTGAAACTGGCAAGGCAGTTCCCTGAAATATCGATAACAATAATTACAAAGGCTAATACCGATGAGACCAATACCAAGTATGCACAGGGTGGCATTGCGGTTGTAAATGACCTTGAGCATGATAGTTTTCAGAAGCATATCGAGGATACTTTGATTGCGGGAGATGGTTTGTGTAACAAGCATATAGTTGAAATTGTAGTGAAAGAGGGCCCTGAACGGGTAAGCGAAATAATAGAATGGGGCACAAAGTTTGACCGGAATATTGCGGGTGATTACATGCGCGGCCGCGAAGGCGGTCATTCTGAGTTCAGGATATTGCACCATAAAGACAATACTGGAGTAGAAATAGAAAGGGCTCTGGTGGAAGAGGTGAAAAAGTATCCGAATATCAAGATACATAATCACTGGTTTGTGGTGGATATTATTACTCAGCACCATCTAGGTTACCTGGTTACCAAGGCAACACCAGATATCACCTGTTATGGTGTTTATGTACTGAACCTGAAGACTAACAATATTGAAAAGATACTTTCCCGGGTCACGCTTATGGCATCGGGCGGGGTTGGGCAGTCTTATCGCACTACAACGAATCCAAGAATAGCCACCGGCGACGGAATTGCTATGACCTACCGCGCCAAGGGGCGGATAGAGAACATGGAATTCATACAGTTTCACCCTACAGCTTTGTATGAAACGGGTGTCAGCCCTTCGTTCCTGATCACGGAAGCGGTAAGGGGTGACGGCGGAATACTGAGAAATAAGCAGGGTGAAGCGTTCATGGGCGGGTATGATTCCCGAGCCGATCTTGCGCCACGTGATGTAGTGGCCCGAGCAATAGACAGTGAAATGAAGCGGGCGGGTACGGAACATGTTTACCTTGATTGCCGTCACATGAGCAGAGAGCGTTTTGAAAGTCATTTTCCGAACATTCTTAAGCGATGTGCCAGTATTGGTATTGACGTATTTGAGCAGATGATTCCGGTAGCTCCGGCAGCTCATTATTGCTGCGGCGGTATAAAAACAGACGAGTGGGGCAGGTCGTCCATATTAAATCTTTACGCATGTGGCGAGTGCAGCAGTACAGGCTTACATGGTGCTAACAGGCTGGCATCCAATTCGTTGTTGGAAGCACTTGTGTTTGCGCATCGTTGTGCCGAGCACATGGGCAATCATATCGGGGACATAGCGTTCATGGATAGTGTGCCAGACTGGAATGCTTCGGGCACCACTGAGCCGAAGGAAATGATATTGATCACGCAAAGCCTAAAAGAACTACAACAGGTGATGAGCGATTATGTGGGCATTGTGCGTAATGATATTCGCTTACATAGGGCGATGACCAGAATAGACCTGTTACATGCTGAAACAGAAGAGTTGTATAAGACAGCAGTTCTTTCACCCCAGTTATGTGAATTACGCAACCTGATTACGATTGGTTACCTGGTGATAAAGGGTGCTGAGTTCAGGAAGGAGAGCAGGGGACTGCATTTTAATACAGATTTCCCGGAGAAAAGTGCGTTGTTACAGCAAATAGTATTGTAAAAATCCCGGATTGATTCGATCGAATTGAATCCGGTGAAATAAATAAACATTGAAAAATAGAAAAATCATAAGCCCAATCGATAACTATATGT
>CANCOG010000034.1 GCA_947379685.1 Flavipsychrobacter stenotrophus
ATCTGGATATACTCCAGGTTACGTTTGTGGAAACTCGTCAGGGTTGCATAATAGTCCAGTGGCCGGCAAAAATTTCTAGTCTTTATTTCCGTATTGTCAAATGCGCTGATCATCCGCTGTACCGCCGGAAACGATGGGGCAAAAAAAGCACGGGCATATTCCTTTACTTCTTCCTGTGATATACGGTTCGGGAATTCAATTGTTGCGACAGCTGCTAATGAAGGCATAAGTATTTGATTAAGAACCCTGAATGTTAAGGCTTAATAAAGCCTACGTTATAAAAATCATACCGTGACGGTTAGAACGACCATAATAAACCGGAAACTAAACAATTATAACGAGGATATGGTGAACATCCCTTAAAATCGCTGCTCTAGTCAAAAGAATTGCCAGCATTTTGAAAATATGGTTCATGCAAAAAAAAAGAAATTCCGGGGGTATTTTACGGGGTATTTATATTTACTATTTGTTTTTCCTGAAGCGGATTGCGGAACTTTACAACAAACATTGTTTATGAAACGAGATCTGGATATAAGGGTAGCCATTATTGAAGATGATGAAACTATAAGGGAAGGATACGCATTTCTTATTGGCAATACAACAGGATATAAAATTGCAGGTACTTACCCTTCTTTCGAAGACGCGATCAAAAAAATTGTCAATGATGACCCCGACGTTATTTTGCTTGATGTAGAATTGCCGGGTATCTCAGGCATAGAAGCGCTACCTAAATTAAAGAAGCTGTTACCTGAAACGCATATACTTATTCTCACAGTATATGAGCAGGAAATGTTGATATTCAGATCGCTGGGAAATGGAGCCTCTGGCTACCTCACAAAAAACACACAACCCGAAAAAATTGTAGCGGCCATAAAGGAAGTTATGGAGGGTGGCGGACCGATGAGCGCCAACATAGCGAGAATGGTCATTTCATCCTTCAAGCGCAATGAATCTACCCCACTTACCCGTAGGGAAACTGAAATACTCGAACAGATAGCCACAGGAAAAAGCCGTAAAAGAATTGCAGATGAACTATTCATTGATCTGGAAACTGTGAAATCCCACATCAAAAACATATATTACAAACTCGACGTCCATTCAAAAGCAGATGCAATTAAGGCAGCAAAGGATAATAAATTTATATAAACATACTAGCAGGCCAGATTTAGAAATAAAATGGGTGCTCTTCAAAAAAAGAGCACCCATTTTATGTTTTTCAAATATATCCTTAGTTCTTAAACACAGGAGTTGTTGCAGAAACACCATCTTTTTCAACTACTACCTGATAAATACCAGAAACGTAGTTACTTACATTAATGTTTACTGAAGTTGAGTTACTGTTCATTTCAACTGCCTGGGTATTCATCAGTTTACCATTCAGATCGAACAGGCTAACATGATAGGTTCCGCTTTCTGCATTGTTCAATTCAACATACAGGTCGGATGTAACCGGATTAGGAAATGCCTTTACAGTAACTCCATGAGCGATTTCTGGAACACCTGAAGCGCCCAATTCATAAACCGTAATTCTTTTAGTGTTCCAGGTATCATCTGGTCCGGCCAAACTATCATTATTAACCATATTAACGGCACCACATATTTTAATTGTCCCGGCTCCGGCTGCAGGTGCGGTCCAGGCAATTGAACACGAGTCAATTGCACCCTGTCCGCCAGCTCCGCCAGTTCCGCCGGCAGCATTCCATCTGGAAGTATGGCTCAAAACCTTGAGTCCGCTAACAGTAACCACCGAACTATTTGCAGGTGGAGTACCAAAAGTACCAGCCAGAGTATTATATGGAATTGCCTTCACCACTGAAAGCTGAAACCCGAATTTGGGAAGGACTAAAACAGAACGATTAACACCTATCAGATGTATAACATAATTTTTCCCGGGAGCGTACTTTGTTACGTAATTACCAGTTCCTGCAGAATCCAAAACAACAGAAATGGAATCGGCATTAGTTGAAGCCGTGCCATGACACCCTCCGCCGAATGAGCCACAACCAACATTTGCGCCCCCGGCTACAGTATCACTTCCGGAACGATTAGTTGTACAGCCGGTTGAATTACTGGACAACGTAAAATACGATAACCCGGCAATTACGGGTATTAAAAAAAGGTATTTTTTCATAAAACAGATTTAAAATAAGGTGCTTTTCACCCTATCTGATTAAAATATAATAATTTTTAGTTTCCTCAAATCTAAATATAAAACTTCAAAGAACAAGCATTTGATGCAAATAAATTATGCAAGTAAACCTACTAAACGAACCTACTCTCCAATTAACCTTTGAGCGGTAAAAGCTTTTCTATTCTTGATGGAGCAGAGTCTTTCGAAACTGATTGAGGGGCATACAAAAATCAAAAAGGGTGCTCTTCAAAAAAGAGCACCCTTTTATACGATTTATTGCCTTACTTAGTTCTTAAACACTGGAGTTGTTGTAGAAACACCGTCTTTTTCAACTACCACCTGATAAATACCAGAAACGTAATTGCTAACATTGATGTTCACAGAAGTTGAGTTGCCGTTCATTTCTACTGCCTGAGTATTCATCAGTTTACCGTTCAAATCGAACAGGCTAACATGATAGGTTCCGCTTACAGCATTGTTCAATTCAACATTCAAGCCGGATGTAACCGGATTAGGAAATGCTTTTACAGTAACGCCATGAGCAATTTCAGGAACGCCAGATGTAGTTATCTCATTGATTGTAACACTGTTAGTATTCCATTTGTCTCCGGTACTAGCTAAACCATTGCCATCAACCATGTTCATAGCAACAAATATTTTCACAGCTCCAAATCCAGCCGTTGTTGGTGCAACCCAAAAATGAGAAAGGGAATCAACGGAACCAATACCACCGGTACCGACTGAATTACTGATTGCAGCTGTATGCCCCCACACGCTTATACCGGTATATGGTACAACATTGGTGGAAGTTGGTGGCGTACCACTGAAATTACCAGCCTGAGTACTATATGACGATGCCTTAACTACCGATACCTGGAATCCAAATTTAGGCAAAGTTTCAGTAGTAGATGTATTTGCTCCTACTATCTTTATTCTATATGTTTTTCCCGCTTTATATCTTGTAACATAAGTACCTGCTGAATCGAGAAGGACAGTAACGGTTGTCGAGGTTGAAGCCGACGTTCCGTGACAAGTCGAACCACCACAACCAACCTGAGCTCCAGCCATTGACGTGTCGCTACCTGACTTGTTTCCAGCATATCCGCCAGCATTACTGCTTAGGGTAAAATAGGCAATACCAGCAAAAAGAGGAAGGAGTAAAAATGTTTTCTTCATTTTAGAATTTTTTTAGGTTTCGAAAAAATAGATGATTTAATTGTGGCGAATGTAAAAATTTTTTCTGACAAATCAGTGACTATGATGGCTTTATTTTTAACAAAAACAAAGTGCACAAAAAGAATGGAGTCTAGTATTAACTTTGGGGCGATAAAATTATGGGGCATAAAAAACTGATCCGCTTCCAGGCTATTGATACATTTAGTAACGTATTGCAGTATCCTGAAAACATGAAAAATAACTGGAACGTATTTTTCAACAACAAACAACCGATTACTCTTGAACTGGCATGTGGCAGGGGGGAATATAGTGTAAACCTGGGCAGGCAACACAAGGACAGGAACTTTATTGGTGTTGACATAAAGGGAAATCGCATATACAACGGTGCGAAGATCGCGTTGAATGAAGGTTTAAAAAATGTTGGCTTCCTGCGCATTCATATTGGGCAGATTGACACCTATTTTGCACCCGGTGAAGTAGACGAGATTTGGATAGTTTTTGCTGACCCTTTCCTTAAAAAACCTAAGAACAGACTAACCCATTCCCGTTTTCTGTACTTATATCAGCAGTTTTTAAAGCCCGGAGGCATTATTAACCTTAAAACTGACTCTATTGAGTTGTATGAATCTACTTTGGAAACTATTGAGGAAGTCGGTTGTACGATAGTAGAGAACATTGCAGATATATATGGTAAAGGCATGGCAAACGGGCCGCTGGCCATCCAGACTTATTACGAAAAGAAGCATCTGGAAGATGGACGGACTATTTACTATGTATCGTTCAGGTTGCCAGAAACACCCATTCAGTTAACAGGTCGTTTCCAGAGAAGTGATGAACCAGCTGAAGGAGAATAAGGATTATTATATCCTGCCAGATGGCCGGCTAGTTTTCACCGCGTCCTACCTTTCCGAGCGAGGCTATTGCTGCGGGAATGGATGCCTGAATTGCCCCTATGATTACCAAAAGGTATCAGAACCCTTACGTACTACGCTCCTAAAAAATCGGAAACACCATGACGGAGGTTAAAAAAGATAAAGAGAGTATTTACGATGCCATATACGATGTGGTACGCAGCATTCCCAAAGGCCGGGTGACCAGTTATGGTGCAGTGGCAGCTGCAATAGGCGCAGCGTCGGGTGCCCGGGTGGTGGGTTATGCCATGAATAGATGTCATGGCATAAAACCCAAGGTGCCTGCCCACCGGGTCCTCAACCGAAATGGCTTGCTTACCGGGAAGTTCCATTTCTCCCCACCCGAAAAAATGCAGGAGTTGCTGGAAAAAGAAGGCATAAAAATTGTAGATGATAAGGTTCAGAATTTCGAAACTGTTTTTTGGGATCCCACCATAGAACTTGCCATTTAATCAAGTTTAAATAAATGACAAGCTACCGTGGAACAGTTTTTGCAGTAATAATCAATACAATTGACTTCACCTAAACAACATATGACAAATACTCACCCGCTTCGGTTCAGAAATTATTCAATTTTTTTAATCTTAATCATTGCACTTTGCACGTTCTCTTGCAAAAAACACAGAGCCACTAAAAAACACATTCTAACTACCGATTTCTCATACGAACCGTTTATTGAGAAAATGGAGACCATAGTATCGCCGGCAGATACGCTGGCACAAAAAGGCATTAAAGTATCATCAGGTATTGTAAAGTATACTTACTTCGTAAACGACTTCTACCCTATCTGGTTATCTCACGGCTATAAAACCGGTGAAGCAGCCGACAAATTCATAGATGAATTAAAAGATGTAAAGTGGGATGGCCTCGATCCGGAAAATTATGGGTTAACAAACGTTATACAACTAAAAGCTAAACTAGGGAAGAAGGAAACAACTCTTGATGACGCCATTGCATTCGATACAGCACTTACAAAGTGCTATCTGGCCGTTGCTAAGGACCTCCTGATCGGTAAAATTGTCCCCAAAAAAGCGGATTCACTGTGGTATCATGCTAATGATTCCACCTGGAACGCTCCGAGGTTACTTGCCGACATGCAACAAAAATATACGCCGCTCGATGAATACAGGAGTACCGTACCAACTTACAAGCTTCTTCGTGGCGAATACAAACATTATTGGGAACTGGCGCAGGATTCAAACCTTGCAGCAACAATAAATGGAATACGCGGCATTAAAAAAATTGACAGCGATGCCATAGCAAGCATAACAGCAATTATCAATAAAGAAGCACCCTGGATAACACCCGAGGCTAATGATTCGGTTGATGAATGGACGCAATTGATTGCCACCTATCAGGACTACAGGGGCATAAAGCCCACGGGCAAAACCGACAGTACAACCCTGCTTTGCCTTGCGACCGCTCCAGACAGCATTTTGTCGAGAATTGCCGCAAACATGGAGCGGATCAGGTGGATGCAGCAGCAGTTTGGCAACCTGTACGTTTTGGTGAATGTACCGCTCATGCAATTGTTCCTACGCAAAAACGGTCTGAATGCCATGCATATGCGCGTGGTTGTAGGTAAGCCGGAAAGGCAGACGCCCTCATTGTATGCACTGATGACCAATGTTGTTATTAACCCCACTTGGGGTGTACCTTCCACTATTCTGAAACAGGACGTATTGCCTGGCATTGAAAAAAGTGGCAGTAAATACATGGCTAAAAAAGGCCTTAAGGTGTATACAAAGGACGGAAAGTTGGTAAACGTAGCTCAGGTAAACAGTAAGAACTACCGGAAATTTCAGTACAAACAGGCTGCCGGCGATGACAATTCCCTCGGAAACGTAAAATTCAATTTACCTAACCCCTGGGATATCTACCTCCATGACACCCCACACCGTGGCGATTTTGTAAAACGGTTCCGGGCACTCAGTTCGGGTTGTATCAGGCTGAACCAGCCCCGCGAAATGGCGGTATACATCTTATCTGAACTGGAAAAAAAGGATTTCACTCGTGGGAAACTGGATACGATCATCTCAACTCATAAAACACAATGGAGGGTATTAAGCAACAAGATCCCCGTGCACATTGCCTACCTCACCGCCTTTGAAGACACAACCGGCACCCACATCAACTTCATCAACGACGTTTACCACCGCGACGAAAAGCTCATCGTCCAACTCGCAAAAACAAAATAATCATCCATTAAGGGGCAATTAGGATAAGCTTAACCGCAGAGGTACACGGAGTTAGGAGCAGAGGAGCCCAGAGAAATTGACAAATAGAGTGTTGCTCAGTAAAAAGAGTTAATGTCAAATTGTAAGGTTGGCCTACTAATAAATTCTAACATCAAATGCCTCAAAGAAGGAATCAAACAGATTGCAAACGGAAACTAGGGTTAATATGATTTCGTCGCCCGCTATGCGCAATCAAAAAAACTATCAATGAACTAAATTCCAAACTATGTGAATCCCACTTTTAATACTCCAATATTCTGTGGTTAGACTAATAAATCCTAGTTCTCGGAAATTGTTTTGACGCTGTCTATTTTGCCATTGTGAATATACTGGATCGTATATTTCTTCGATGCTGGTTTGGCCTGGGCGGTCATCATCATCTGATCGAATGCGTCGTTTTCAGGAAGATGGTCTGGCTTTTTGTTCATCCAGAATGCTGTTTTCTGATACTTAACATCGGCATGATAAATAAACAAACAAGTACCGCCTTCTATTGTATTGATGATAGGAACCTTCAATTGATCAGGCACCGCAGGGCAACCCCAACTTCTACCCAAACGCTCGTTGCCGGCAACAAATTTATTACTCACGTAATCGGCACCGTGCACTACAATTCCCCTTTCCAATGCAGCGTCATTAAACCCCGCATCCATTCCGTTAAGACGTAGAGAAATACCATGCTCGCCATTATAAGTGTCACCTGTAACATAGAATCCCAGGCTACTTTGGTGCGAATTAAAATTGTTCGAAAACTCAGTTGCACAATCTTCTCCCGAACCCTGACCATGGGCAACGAGCGTATTGAATAACACTTTCTTGGCAGAAAGGTCAATGATCCACAATCTGTTTTCGGTAGATGGTAAATTGAAATCACAAACAGATATAATCTGTTTATCGGTGTTTAACTTGCCAGAATTACGCAAATTAATATAGCCTGTAACAGCTTTCGAAAACACATCAAACGACAATCGGTCATGTCCTTTGAAGTCGATCTGGCTATATAAACTACTTATGTATTTATTAATAACCGATTCGTCAATCTTTTGACGAGACTCATCAGCACTAACAATCTTAAACGGTGTCGCCATTATAAAACAGGCACATATGCACGCAATCAATATTTTCATATAGCTGTTTTAATTTTCGGTTAATAAAATAAGTGACCAAAGCAAATATAGTTGAGTTTTAAGACGTTGCAGTGAAATTCTTTGCAATTTAACTGGTAATTAACGCAAAATCGAGATATATCATAAGAATATCGCAAATAAAGAAAAAACTGCCTACTGATCTGGGAAACTAACCGAAAGCTCATTAAAATCCCTTATTTCCTGTCTCTATGGGGGCATTAATCCACTGAATCACTCTAAAAATTAACGTGCAAATCATTAATCACATATCCTTCATCTGCTCCGGCTACCGTTCATTTACAAAATTGATTACTTTTATCCTGTAACAGATAGCTTGTTATATCTCATTCGGATTTCAAAAAAATGGCTAAAAAACAAAAAATTACTGGTTCCGGTCCGGCAATTCAAAATGACGGCAGCACTAAGTCACATCAGGCGACGACTCTGCCAGTTGATAACAACGGGCAATCGTTTCTGAGTTTTAATGTTCAGGCAATAATATTGGCCATTTTAGGTTTGGTATTTTACGCTAATAGCTTTGTAAATGAATTTGCGCTTGACGACCGTCCAATAATTGTAGAAAATGAATACGTGAGGCAAGGACTTGCTGGCATCCCCAAAATACTCACGTCCGATGCATTTGACAGTTATTTCAGGCAACAGAATGCAGGTAACTCACTAACTGGTGGCCGTTACCGACCGCTGTCCATCGTTACATTTGCCATCGAACAACAGTTCCTCGGGCTACCGGAAGAAAAAGTAAAAACCGATAGCAAGGAGCCAGCACCCGATGTTCTGTCGGACGAAGCGAAGGCAAAAATTGTCTCCGATATGCATGTTCGGCATGTTGTCAATGTATTGCTGTACATTTTATCGGTCATTGTCTTTCTGAGTTTTCTCAGGAAAATCGTATTTCCCGGTAACGTCGTCATACCCTTTGTGGCAGCAGTGCTGTTCATCATTCATCCATTGCATACCGAGGTAGTTTCTAACGTGAAAAGCCGTGATGAAATACTGTCACTTATGTTTATATGCCTTACACTTATGTATGCTATCCGCTACAGAGATGAGGCAAAAAGACCACTGCTCATTAAATCCCTGCTCTTTTTCTTCCTAACGTTACTCTCGAAAGAATATGGTGTTACCCTGCTTTTGCTGATACCCGCTTCGCTTTACCTCTTCCGGAAAGATACAATAAATAAAAGTATAGCCTTCACCCTGCCCTTTCTTGCACCATTTGCTTTGTATTTTTTAATGCGTATTGCCGCAGAATCGCACTCCGATGGGGTTGTGCCTGCTGATGTCATGAACTTGCCTTATCTCTATGCCACTGCGACACAGAGGTTCGCTTCAATTATATCAATTTTGTTGAAATATTTCGAACTAATGGTATTTCCGCACCCATTAGTATCCGATTATTCGTACAAACAAATCCCCTACCGCGACCTCTCAGACCCGATCTTCTGGCTGTCTGCCGTCTTCTATTCCGGTTTGGTGACAGCTATGGTCCGGCTGTTTAAAAAAAGGCACCTTCTCGCTTTTGCTATTGCTTTCTACTTGCTGCACATGTTCCTGATCAGTAACATATTGGTTAATATTGGCGCCCCAATGGGCGAACGTCTTGTCTATCACTCATCAGCAGGGTTTGTAATTGCGGTTGCATATGGTCTTTACCTGCTATTCAATAAGATCAAACCGGAACGCTCCGCGCAGTTATCGCTGGGTGCCCTGCTGCTGGTATTGATCGTTTTTTCTGCTTTCAAGACAATTGACCGAAATAAAGCCTGGAAGAACGATAGAATATTGTACCTGATTGATGTAAAAACTTCTCCCAATAGCGTACTCGAGCTCAGCAACGCCGGTTCTGCTTGCGTAGACTATGGAGACGATGCTAAAGATAGTGTCCAGAAAAAGATTTGGTACAACCGCGGGATAGAATATTTCAATAAAACCCTCGCCATCGACCCGAAATTTGCCAATGCATACAAAAACCGGGGTGTCTGTTACTACCAGACCGGTTTCCCGGACCGTGCAATGGCCGATTGGGACACACTCAGGGCTATTTACCCTACCTACCCATCACTGCCTTATATGTTATCAATTATTGGCAATTATTACTACAAGGAGGGGATTACCAATGGTAAGGCAGGTAACCACGAAGCAGCAATTGTTTCGTTCGCTAAGGCCGCTCATGCACGCACAACAGACCCTGACGTATGGTACAACCTAGGCTATGCCAACTATTCAGCGGGGCATTACCAGGAAGCAATGCACGCCTTTGAAAATGCTATGAAGCTGCACGCCACGAACACTAATGTGAGTAGATATTATGAAGAATGCAAATTGAAGGTTGGTTCTCCCGGTGCGCAATCAAATACAAATAAAAAATAAATACATTCATATTTTTACTTTAAGATCGTTCTGGGCAGCCCCCAATAAAATATATTTTTAAGAGCAGAAAATAAGCTTTCGGACCTATATAGCCTATTGGAATGAAATTGTTAGTTGCATATTCATGCCAAGCAGGTGCGGCCACATACTAGAGGAATTATTATACTATTTTTGGAAACTTTCCGTTCATTGCTAACTACATATTTGCAAAAGTTAGTATTTTGTATCCATCATTCTCCGCTATGCGCTACCTGGTGATTTTATTGACATTTTTCATGTACGCTTTCGCATATGCGCAACA
The DNA here is from genome assembly GCA_947379685.1 of Flavipsychrobacter stenotrophus. Classification (GTDB taxonomy): domain Bacteria; phylum Bacteroidota; class Bacteroidia; order Chitinophagales; family Chitinophagaceae; genus Flavipsychrobacter; species Flavipsychrobacter stenotropha_B. The sequence goes on from CANCOG010000034.1 coordinate 10,275, forward strand.
GCCTTTAATAAAGTTGAACGCAGGAATCGAAAAGTACCAATTTCTGCATGAGATCCCATACTTTCAAGATTCCCCTCTAGTCAAGATCAAAGATTCGCTTGAAAAACTACAGGAGGCAGCTAAAGTTAACGATGAACTATCAGGAAGCATTAGACTGTTATATTATGATAAGGCATACAGAGAACGTCTTACAGGTCTCGACACTACTGAGTACCGAATCCTTAGACTGGCGGCTGAAGCTCATGAGAAGAATCTAAAGCGATTGGAAGCAGACGCACTGCAAACCCTCGCTGAAATATATAAGGACAATAAAGAGCAACAGAGCGCAGCAATTGAGCAGTATTTGGCGGCCTACGCAATTTATAAGAATCTTGATTATTCAGCATTTCCACTGAAACAACATTATACCTACAACCTCGGGGTAATGATGCTGAAGTACCAGGATTATGCGAACGCACGCATCTACTTACTTGAAGCTTTGCATACAAAAACTGGCAAGACATTTAACGAAGCGACCAGTATTGCTACAGCGGTTGGACTAGTCTTCAGAAACACACAGCAATATGATAGTGCCATAAACTATTTCCAGGTTGCATATGATTCGGCAGTCAGGCAAAAACAAGATATATGGTTTGGGATATCCAAAGGAAATATCGGCATATGCTATTTTTACAAACATGACTATACCGGTGCTGAGCCATTGCTAAAAGAAGACATAGAGTCTAGCATAGCCAACAGCAATCTTAGGAATGCGGTAGGGTCAATGATAGTTCTGGCTACTATCTATTCCGATCAGGGAAAGTTCGCGGAATCTGAAAGGCTGCTTTTGCGTGCACTTTCACTTTGCTACAAGAAATCTTTCTGGCACGACTACGGACTCTCAAAGAAAATATATGGTTTACTTTATGTCGTATACGGAAAAAACAAAAAATACCAGCTTTCATATCTGTATTGCGATTCAGCATTAAGGGCAAGCGACAGTGCTGTGAGCCAGAATAATGCTGCTGCACTTGCGAAGGTTTATGAGAAACAAAACTATCTGAAAAAGAAACTAGCCGACGAAAAACTTTTGAATGAAACAAGGCTCAGAAAAGTTGTCAATGACAAGCTGCAGATAGAACAACAACAGCTCCTATATAAATTTATAATTGGATTCCTTGTAGTTGTTTTAATTGTAGCTTTTATTGTTAACCGCTTCCGCAATAACCTGAAACAAATTTCAACAACCGTTCAGGATTCAGCTGAGACGGTCGTCAAGAAAATGTCTATTGTCATTATCTCAATAGCTACCTGTGCAGCAGCACTCGTCTGGACAGCCTTATATTATTACTATTATGGGTTTTGCCTGATAACAACGTTACCATTTATATATTTTCTGGCGGTAGGCCCTGCGCTGATTATTTATTTTTTTAGCAAGAAACAATACATACTGGTAAACGTTCAGCTGATTTGCATTTTCTTTTGCACATTAGCAATTGAGCTGGCGAGCGGAGGCTTCAAGGGCGGGATCGTGATCCTATGGGCGTTCCTGGCTCCGGTTGGAGCCTTAATGTACCAGGGCTTGAGAAATGCAATAGTTTGGATGGTTTTGTTTATTACGGCTATCCTATTCCTTGTCGTATTCCATGAACAACTTGCAAATTCTTTTCACCCCATTCCGGAAACAGCGCAGTTCATGTTTAACTGTATGAATATCCTTGGACCAGCGTTCGTCATCTATTTTAGTATGCAATTCTTTGTGAAATCTGTAATCCGTGATGGGAGACTTCTTCAGGAAAATAATTTAAAGCTTTCCAGCACTTTAGGGGAACTGGAGCTTGCCAATAAGAAAACAGAAAGTGCTTACCAGGCATTGCAGGAAACGCATATCAAGCTAGTACAATCCGAAAAGATGGCGGTTCTTGGCCAGCTGGCGGCGGGTGTTGCGCATGAAGTGAACACGCCTCTGGGCGCTATAAAATCATCGGCTGAGGAAGCAGGTCATGCATTTGACGATGTACTTTCAGATTGCCTTTGGATGACAAAAACACTGAACGAAAAAGACAAGGATGCGTTTTTGGACTTTGTCATGTCAGTCAATCCAAGCAGGGAAACACTGTCTACAAGGGAAGAACGTGAGATCAAGAAAACAATGCGAAGCCGCTTTGCCGAACTGAATATTGAAAACGCACACTACTTGTCTGACAGGCTGGTGCAGGTAGGAATATATGAGATGAGCCCAGCTTTAGAACTACTCGCTAAACATGAGCACTTTGAAAAACTGGTGATGCTTACCTACAACATCCTTAACCAGAAACGAGGTAACCAAACGATATTGCTTGCTGTGGACAAAGCATCGCGGATCGTAAGGGCACTAAAAACATATGCGCATACTTCTGATTCCAATACGATGGAACCTATAGACCTTCGTGACAATATGGAGACTGTTCTGACGATGTATCATAATCGCCTGAAGCAGGGTGTAACTGTAATTAAAAACTATGAAAATGTGCCACAAGTGTTGGGCTTTCCTGACCAACTAAACCAGGTATGGACAAACCTGATCGTAAACGCCGTTCAGGCCATGGACAATAAGGGGACACTTTCAATTGGCATATTCAACGATGGCGAAAATGTAACCGTAAGTATTAAAGACACAGGAAATGGTATACCAAAAGAAATTCAAGATAAAATATTCACTCCTTTCTTTACCACAAAGGGATCGGGCGAAGGCAGCGGACTTGGTTTAGACATCATTAGCCGGATCCTCGAAAGCCACGGTGCTTCAATCTCTTTTGATTCTGAAGAAGGTGTGGGTACTACCTTTTATGTAAAAATTCCGGCAATTAAACCAGCATGAAAAAGATATTGAACATTGTTTGCGTTGATGACGAGAAGATAGTTCTTGACAGCCTTAACTCCCAGTTGACGAGAAATTTCGGCAACAACTATAATTATGAATTCGCTGAATCGGCAGAAGAAGCGCTTGAAATTATAGATGAATTGAGAAGCGATGATGAAGATATTATTTACGTAGTTATTTCTGACTGGCTAATGCCGGGGATGAAGGGCGATGAATTGCTTGAGGAAGTTAGAAAAAGGGTTGCCAACGTAAAAACGATATTATTAACCGGCCATGTGGATAGCAATGTGATCAGGGCCATAGAGCATTCTGGTAAGGGAATCGAATGTATCTATAAACCTTGGAACGAGGAACAATTAGTAAACCTTATTAAAGGAGAATGAATGGAAAAGGGAATTATTATTTGTATTGACGATGAAAGAGTAGTGCTCAGCGGGCTTCAGGCACAGTTGGGCAGGAGCTTCGGTACCCAATACGGCATAGAACTTGCTGAAAGCGGCGAGGAAGCGTTAGAACTTGTCAGTGACCTTATCAATGAAGGAAACAATATCCTTGTTGCTATTTCAGACCAGTTAATGCCCGGAATAAAGGGGCATGAGTTGCTCAGGAAAATTCATGAAATGAGCCCCGAAACTTACACGGTGCTCCTCACTGGTCACTCCGACCTGGAAGCTGTAACGGAGGCTGTTAACTTCGCTAACCTGTATCGTTATATTACCAAACCCTGGGAGGGCAACGATCTTTTAATGACAGTAAAGGAGGCAATAAAAGGTTTTTTTCAGGCGCGGCAGCTTGAAGAGCAAAACAGATTGCTCGAACGGCATAATTCGGAATTAGAAAAATTGGTCGAAGAGCGGACACATCAACTGCAAATGGAGAAACAAAAAAGCGATGCCCTTTTGTTAAATGTGTTGCCGGAGGAAATTGCCTCTGAGTTGAAAGAGAAAGGCGAAGCGACCCCGCGGCAGTACGAAATGGTAACGGTGCTCTTTACTGATTTCCAATCGTTTACCCAACTGGCGTCAAATACAACTCCAGGGGAAATGATAGGTACGTTAAACGAGTGCTATTCCGCGTTCGATACAATTATTGACAGGCATAATCTGGAAAAAATCAAGACCATCGGCGACGCCTACATGTGTGCAGGAGGCATACCCAAGGAAAATACATCAAACGCAGCAGATGCTGTAGCCGCAGCATGTGAAATCCAACAATGGACAGTGCAATGGAACAAAGACAGAACTGCAAAAGGTCTTGTTAGCTGGAACCTCCGTATTGGCGTTCATACAGGAACACTGATTGCAGGTGTAATTGGTAAAAAGAAGTTCTCGTATGACATTTGGGGAGATGCGGTAAATATTGCCTCACGCATGGAGAGCCATGGCGAGGTTGGCAAAATAAATATCTCTGAGTCAACCTATGAATTGGTGAAAGATAAATTCAACTGTGAATACCGCGGTGAGATTGAAGCTAAGGGCAAGGGGGCGATGAAGATGTACTTTGTAAGTTGATCTTTTTGAGATTTTTCCGAAGATATTTCTGGAAAGACGAATAATCATGAGATTTTTTGGAAATCTTCCATAAGTAAGTTAATTTTATGAGATAATAAATACCCAATATGAAAAATATACTACGCTCTTTCGGATACTGCTGTACCGTAGTTGTGGCATTACTATTGTCAACAAGATCAGAAATCAATGCTCAAATCATAACAACAATTGCCGGAACTGGAACTGGGGGCTTTTCAGGTGACGGAGGGCAGGCGACAGCAGCCAATATTGATGGTCCAACGGTCGTAGCATTTGACACATCTGGCAACCTTTACTTCCCCGACTACTCGAATAGCCGAATCCGCAAAATTAACGCTGCAGGAATCATCACTACTGTAGTAGGTACGGGTAGCCCCGGCTTTAGCGGCGATGGCGGGCCTGCAACAGCGGCGCGTCTGGCATATGCGTCGTTTGTAACTTTCCGTAATGGAGAAATGTTTATTGCAGACTATTATAACCACAGGATACGCAAAGTAAACACTTCAGGTATAATCAGCACAATTGCAGGATCAGGCTCTGGCGGCTTTGGAGGCGACGGCGGACCAGCAACGTCAGCCAGATTGTACTACCCCACCAGCATCGGATTTGACCGCTACAACAACATGTACATTGTAGACGAAGCCAACGACCGCGTAAGAAAAGTAACCACATCGGGCATCATCAGCACCCTGGCAGGTGGAGGATCCAGCCTTGCGAGCGGTATACCAGCAACGTCAAGCTCCCTTAACCGCCCGGGTGGGATAACAATTGACACTTCCGGCAACATTTACATTGCCGATGTAGATCATGCAAGAATTTGCAAGGTTGATATTTATGGTATCCTGACCAAGTACGCGGGTACTGGTACTGCTGGTTACGGTGGGGACGGAGCGGCCGCAACAGCGGCTGACCTCAACCATCCATTGCGCCTGGCAATGGATTCGGCAGGTGCGCTCTATGTTGGTGACCAACAAAATAACCGGGCCAGGGTAATCAGTTCAACAGGTATTATTACCACAATTGCCGGAAACGGCACTGCAGGATTCAGTGGTGACGGTGGAGCCAGCCACAGCTGCTAAACTATGGGGAGCACAGGGTGTTTGTAAGGACAAGTACGGAAACATCTATATTGCCGATGCCGACAACAAAAGGATCCGTAAGATATCTACCTGCATTTTGAACGTACGCAGCGTTAATGGTTCCACAGTTTTATGTATCGGGGATTCAACTGGTCTATCAGACACTACATTGGGTGGGGTATGGAGCTCAAGCGCACCAGGCATCGCCATGGTTAATAGCAGTGGTATTGTGACTGGTCTGTCCGCCGGAACAGTAACAATATCATATACGGTTACAAACAGCTGTGGCTCCGGGTATGCAATACATACAATTACTGTTACCCCGGCGCCCAACGCCGGCACCATTACCGGCATCGATACCATTTGCGCTGGGACCGGCACTACACTGGCTGATTCTGCCGCAGGCGGCACTTGGCTGAGCAGTAATAATGCAATCGCAACAGTCGATTTGGCAACTGGCAGTGTTAGCGGGCTAATTGCCGGGCTGACAACGGTATATTACGTTGTCACGAACTCATGTGGAAGTGACACAGCAAGGCACTTACTTCATGTAAGAGATGCGGGTACTTGTCCTACAGGGGTAGGCAACATCAGGCAGATAATAACTAATTTTCAGATCGCGCCTAATCCAAACAAAGGTTCTTTTGTGATTAACCTGGCTTCACCGCTAACTGAAGAATTGATCTTAGTAATTACCAATATTTTGGGGCAAAAAGTAAAAGAACTGATCATCCGGACCAATGTAGAAACCGCTGTAAAATTAGATGCCCCTGCCGGTATTTACTTTATAACTGCAGAAGTGAATGGAAAACGGGTTACTGAGAAGGTGGTTATTGAGTGATCTATCGCTCAAGCAGAATATTCTTTTTTCGTAAATCTATAGAAAAACAAACTCGAAAAGAAAGCGTAAAACACTACACCGTGTTGCCTGGCGAGTATGCTTTCTGTAAAAAATGTAATCCCCAATATCAGCATCAGATATAGGTAGGCATACTCTTTGCGGCGAATGGCATTGATAAAGTGTTTTGTAAGGACCGACACGAACGCAATTATTCCAATGATACCGAAGGAGAGCCATTGATACAAGTATTCATTATGTGGATCGAATGAATTGACATCGCGGCCAAATTGCAGCGAGTAGAACAAATAACGGACTTTCAATAAGTGCAGCAACCTTCCGGGGCCACAACCCGCCAGCCAGTAATGGCTGAGCATTCCGGTATCAACATTCCAGATCATCTTACGCTCATTCACAGAATTGTCTGCAAAATTTCCGTTACCGGTGGCTGTGGAATGCAGGAACATCTCATTTATGCGCTGACTAACTGAAGGCACTAACAGGTAACTAAGAACAACCAAAAGAAGTGTGCCGGCCAAAGGCCATTTATACTGCTTTAAAGATTTACGTTTCAGCCAGGTAAAGTGCACAAAGATCAAACCCATAGCAATGAGCGGCGATTTAGCTACCAATGCTAACGCACAAAGCAACAAAGCATAGAACATTGCATACTTAACTATCCTTTTTACATGGCTTGAATGAAAAAATAAAATGCACATAGAAAACACGAGCATCATACTCATGTAGGTGGGATGGTATCCGTTAAATCGTTCAAAGAATACTCTGTAGTCGACATGCGAGAACCCATGAAATCCTTCGACAGGCATGCCGTAAGGAATAAATATCGGCAATTTACTATACAAGGCCACTGCAAAGCCCGCGTTCGCCAAAAGGCAAACAAAGAGGCAACTGTAAACAAAG
>CANCOG010000035.1 GCA_947379685.1 Flavipsychrobacter stenotrophus
AGAGATAGTACCATTGGGAGTTATTTTCCTGATCACATTGTAATCATCATCGGCAACGAACATATTACCTCTGAAATCTGTAACCACTCCCCATGATGCGCCTATAGTTGCGTGATTAGCTGCTGCGCCGTCTCCGCTATACCCCATGCTGTTGGTGCCCACTGCAGTCCTGATTTTTTGTGCATAACCATTAGCGTTCATGCAAAGTGCCAGAGCAACCAATCCAACGTTTAAAATTGTCCTTTTCATAATTTTTTATTTTAGAATTTTTTTGAAGATTTTGAGATTTTTGGTTAAAAAAATTGCGTTACCTGCTCTGCTTTGTGCTTTATTTTTTTGACAAAGGCGTGGCCATAGCGATCGTTCAGAAGGCTTTTAAATTTGGAAAAACGCAGAGTGAATTGTTTGAAAGAATGACCTTTTGAATGACGTGGTCAACGTTGAATAGAAATTTCAGAGCGGGGAGTAAGGAAAAACTCTACTTATACTTGTGTTTATGCTAACACTATAATTGAAAATCCGCTGAAATGAGTAACCTATTTTGTCTTTTTATTTACCGAAACCAATTGAGTACTTTTTTGACCTGCTATTGAGGGTACATCCGGATCGCTGAAACCATTTGTATCATGTGCAAGAAGCTCAACTGCTGCTTTGTTAGTACTTACAACACTTGTATTATCGACGATATGCAGATCACCTGACTTGTCAACTGTAAGCGTAACCGGGTAGGTAAATGGTGAATTAAACATAATGGTCTTTTTAGTTGGATCCGTCATCCCTTTACCGTCCAGCACCTTTACAATTTTGGCATCTTTATCAGCTATGAACAGTTTGCCCGTTGCATCGGTGGCTATGCTCCAGTTGCCATTCAGGACAGTTTGGGCAGCGGCTGCATTTGTTGCTGGTTGAGAATTAGCACTCACTTCGTGAGTCGCATCCTGAGCATTTACGTTTACGCTAAGGCAGATTGCACCTGCAACTAATGACGCGTTTAAGATTGAATTTTTCATGATAAAATATTTTAAGTTAGTTAATGAATATTGGAAAAATAATTTTGTATTGCTGTGTTGAATTAACGGCCTGTATTGTTTTTGACTGCTACTACAGCGTCATCAGTGCCAGAGGGTGTTTGTCCTTCAGGATCGCCCCAGCTAGTTGCTTCACGACTCAGAGGTACGGGAGTTGCAGATTTGTTGCCAGATAAACCCAGGTTATCAGTAATGTGGAGGTTGCCACATTTGTCTACTACCAGGCTTACCGGATAATTGATCATTTCCTTTGCTTCGGTAGTATTGTCTGCGAGCTTTGTTATGCCGCCATCAGCAATCATGCGTATAACATTATTGTTTTTATCAGTTACTACCAGGGTGCCTGCTGCTGTGGTATTGATGGCCCATGAACCGTCCAACATTGTCTGGTTTGAAGGAACTACATTAGCGGTGCAGCTTACCTTGTCATTTCCTGTAATGGTTCTAACAACTTGTGCCTTGGCAGATGTGCCGGTTGCCATTGCGATGGCTATAAGTGCGATGTTGAAAATTAGCTTGTTCATAAAATTCGTTTTATATAAGTTGATAATTGTTTTTGTCTTTTTTGGGGGGATGATCTTTCATGCTTTTTTATCGATCTGACTAGGGTGCGGAGAACAGCAGGTAAAGCAGGTTAACTTCGCATTCGGACTTAACTGAAATCCATTCAAACGATACTTTACCAGATGAAAAGAAGTAGTCGTTCGTAGTCACTACCTCATGGCCTGAGGCCTGGTCCTTTTCAAATTGAGAGTCGAAATACATGTTCATGGTAAGTGATTTTTTATTGTTAGTTACTTTTCTTTCACAAAGATACCAGTTGCAAAAGCAGTTAAAAATGATGGTCATCAAAGCGTTGTTTGATTGTCGTCAACCGCTGTTTTTCTTTGTTTTTTGTTGACTGACCGCATTTAAAAGAGCTAATAACTGTTGTGTAATTACTTCGTTTTTGTTACTGATTAATTACAATGTAAAGGTACATCCGGTCAGAACCGATTAAAAAGACCTGCATCAAAGGAGCAGTTGATTGTCGTCAACCGCTGTATTTCTTTGATTTTTGTTGACTGACCGCATTTAAAAGAGCTAAGAAATGTTGTGTAATTACATCGCTTTTGTTACTGATTAATTACAATGTAAAAGTACATCCGGCCAGAACCGATTAAAAAGACGTGCATCAAAGTAGCAGTTGATTGTCGTCAATTAGCAAAGGGATTTGATGAGAATATCAGCCTGCATTATTTAGCAATTCGCTATTGGAGCCGAAAAAGTAATTGCCTCCGTTCTGGCAAACTCTTTTACTCAGGGAAGTCTGGAAGGCTTCAACAAAAATAGCCACCGGTGAAGCCAGTGATAGACAATCGCAAAACACCACCACTGAAAGTGTTGAACAATGGCGAGAACATTAATAAAAAAACTCTCATCCAGGTTTGCAATGCGGATACCACGATCCGGCATTTGAAAATCTCTCTTCCGCGTTTGTAACGCGGATGCCACGGCAGGGCGTTTGTAACGCCCGTTCACAACAATAACTGAAAATTAGATTTCTGCCCCCTTTCGCAGGGTTCTGCGCAACGGACAACAATGCAACTTCATTGCCTAAGGACAACTTCCTGGCAGCTTAAAAAGGAGTAAGGCCTGATTGAACCGCGAATTGCGCCTTTGCGTCTCGGCGCGAAACTTTAAGTCACGCCAAAAAACGCACCAAAAAATTACCCCATACAACCAGATGAATTAAACAAAATCCACTTGCATGCATTCATTTTTACACATAAAACAATTAACCATTAACAACTACCTAATTAACAATTAAATAGACAGACTTATCCACATTTTTTCAGTACATGGTGTGCCGGAAAGTGTACCACCATGTGCCGAAAAACGTCACATCATGTATTTAATTTCAGCCGGTTTTATGCAACTCACACACCTTTGTAGTCGAAAACGCGCATAAAAATGGAACCTACAAAAAACACCAACGAAAACACACTGGAAATCACCCTCATTATGGCATTCGCCCAGCTCAGCAACCAGTTGCTGGAATTTCAGCGATCAATAACCCAACGTGGAGCAGAAAATTGTTTCCCAACGTTTAAAGAAATAGGCATGATATGCCGGCTGGTTAACTGCCTTGCAAAACTCAAAAAGCTCGCTGATCCTTTCAACGGACAAAAGGCTATTACAGCCTTTGCAACTTTCCTGGCAAAACAAGACAAAGAACTGGGCAAAACCATTAAAGCAAAGTACAGGGAATATCTGGCGAGCACCCAACAGTCAGCTCAGGAAACAGAAGCAGATCAATTTGTTGATAGCAACGCATCGGTAGCAGAAACACTGCTGGAAACACCTCCCCCACCGGTAAGCAAAGAAGATTTTGATCAACATAAGGGCTTATTGCACAATCTCCATATCAATCAGCACCACACCACCAACCTAAACGGCCAGCAACGAAATACCCACTGGTTGCAATACAACCTGTTTCAGTGGCACCTTCCCCGGGCCGAGCGCCGCTTTTGCCACAACGAAAACGAATACCACACCACCATTAACCACACCGAAGTCTGCCGGAAAATAAAACAACACCACACCCGTAACATCCACAGGAAATAACCGAGGTAGTTTGGGCAATTCAGAATGTAGTAACAGAGCCTCTTCGCTTCGCATGACTCTGCGTCACAGGCTAAAACGCAATGTCATTAAGAATACGGCGATCTCCTGGCGGCTTTAGTCCCAAGTACTAAGTCATGAATGAATAAACGTGAAATTGCGACTTGGCGTCTTCGCGCGAAACCTCAACTTAATGACATTTGCATTAACACATAAAAAAAACCGCTCCAAAATTGCTTTTGAAACGGTTTTAACCCCTCTACCACTATTCTTTTAATTACTTGCTCACTACAAAATTTATGAGTTTGTATTCATTTCCGAAAGACACTTTAAGGATGTACTGACCAGGCTGAATATCGTTGCCCAGATTAACTTGTTCGTGAATTGATTGTTGCTGCGCTGTAGTATTACCAGTGTATACAATTTTACCGGTAACGTCAAACACCTGGAAAGTAACTTCATCACTTGTTGCGTTTGGAAAATCGCAATTCAGCATGAACCGTCCGTTGTTAGGGTTAGGATACAGCGCCATATTTGCTATTGATACATTACCTACTGCCAGTTGACCATCTCCTGTTATTTCAATTGTATTACTTGTCTTCACTGTAGTATCGGCGCATGGGGCATTACTGTTTACAACACATTTCACTTTATCATTAACATAAGAGCTGTTTGCAAATGAAGTGCCGGTTGCTCCGGGTACTGCTACCCCGTTGAGGTACCATTGGTAAGTAGCTGCTGAGCCGCCATAAGTAACTTCAGAATAAAAAGTAACCATTTGACCAGGAGCAGATATTGAAGTACCGGGAAGTGCTACGATATCTATAAGCGGACTTACTGCTGAATTTACTACTGCTGTAGTGCTGCTGTTTACCGTCGTTACTGCCGCACAAGTTGCATTACTGGTCAATTCACAAGTAATATAGTCTCCGTTTGCAGGTGCATATGTAAAGGTGGTACCTGTGCCCACATTCACTCCGAATTTCTTCCACTGATAAGCAGGCGCTGTACCTGTGTTGATTCCCATTGCAGTATAAGTGACAACGGTCCCTGGGCAAACAGCGGCTGAGGCTCCGGCTATAGCTACTGCAGGCATAAGAGATGCAGTGGCTGTCATTGTAATTCCGGTACTCAACACAGGATTTACGGTTGGACAAGAAATTGATGAGGTAAGAGATGCAGTAATAACATCGCTGGTTGCAGGTGTATATGTATAACATGGACCTGACGCAACGTTTATTCCGTTTACCATCCAGTTATAGGCCGGTGAAGTACCACCGTTTGTTGGGTGAGTAACAAAGGTAACACTGGTACCGCTGCATACTGTATCTCCTGTGCTCTTTGTTAAGGTAACTGATGGCATTAACGCTGTATTCACTGTCATAGTTAAAGCATTTGCTGAATCGATAGTGAAGTGACCAATTGGATCGACAAGTTTATAAGAAATTACATCGCCGGTATGAAGTGTGCTTGATGCGAAACTGTTGCTATCTATGCCCAGGTCGGTTCCGTTAAGGGTCCATTTATGAATAAGACCAAGATCATGTGGTAATTCAGGAACGGTGAATATATTTAAAGTACCTGCGCAAATAGTAGTTCCGGCACTGGCGGTGATACTTACCAATCGTTGATTACGGATTTCACGCACTACGAAATTTCTTCTGTCAGTAATAAAAATGTTGTGGTTGCTATTGCCTATAAAAACTGAAGTTGGGATTTTTAAGCTGGCCGCAGTAGGTACTCCGCCATCGCCTGAATAAGCCCATCCGCCATTTCCGGCAATTGTTGTAATAATGCCTGCTGCACTTATTTTACGAACCCTGAAATTCCCCTGGTCTGCTACATATACGTTACCAAATGTATCTACAGCAAGTCCACCGGGGCCGTTCAGCTTTGCACTTGTTGCTGCACCACCGTCTCCGGTGAAACCACCGGCAGTTGGTATACCTGCGAAATTAGTAATGACACCAGAAGTATTTATTTTGCGAATAAGGTGATTTGTTTGATCTGAGAAAAAGACGTTTCCTGCAGTATCGATGGCTATGCCAGAGGTACCTGAAAGTGCGGCAGTAGTTGCGGCTACACCATTACCAGCATAACCGAGTGCTCCCGAACCAGCAAAAGTGCTGATTGTGCCTGAAGTATTTACTTTGCGGATACGGGCGTTACCGTCGCAGATATACATATTGCCTGCCTTATCAAAAGCAAGATATATACAACCAGCAAGACGCGCAGAAGTTGCAGGGCCGCCATCACCGGCGTTACCACGAACACCACTACCATCACCTACCACAGTTGTTATTATGCCGGACGTGCTTATTTTACGTATGCAGAAATTGCCATTGTCAGCAAAATAAAGGTTGCCCGCAGCATCGAGTGCCAGACCTGATGGGTAGTTTAAACGGGCCCTTACAGCCGAACCGCCATCGCCTGTGTAACCAGGGTAGCCAACTCCGGCTATTGTGCTGATGATGCCATCGCGAGATACTTTACGTATGTAGTTGGTCTCATCATCAGCAATGTACATATTACCCGCAGTATCCTGTACAACACTCCATGACTTGCCTATTTGGGCACGAACCGCTGGTCCGCCGTCACCTGTGTATCCTAATGTGTCATTTCCTGCAACAGTCCTGATGACTTGTGCTTTAACACCATATCCTGTACAAATTGCGCTTACTGCGAGTGCTATGCTTAATATAATCTTTTTCATGTTTTTTGTTTTTGTATGTTAGTTATTTTTGTTTCTTTTTGCTTAATTTTTTGTTTATATTTATTTTTTATGATTTTCTATATGTAAATAAGAATAGAAGTCCGGTCCGGTATTGCCGGGCTACTATCTGCTAAGCAGAAGTGAACCAAAGGCAGAACAAGTGCTTAATACATTTGCAGTCAGTCATAACTGCTCCCGGGTTATTATTGCCCCCGAGAAAGAATATGCAGGTAAATGCAATGAACTCTTTTGTGAGCGATTTGAGCTGAAAACGTGTGTTGTATAAGTTGTGTTTCATTTCTTTAATTATGTGTCGTTAGCAATCGTTATCATTAATTACATCACAAATGTAGATCGGCACTGGTCCCTCAGAAATGATGGACATCAAAGCCCTGCTTGATTGTAATCAAAACAGCAGTTGATCTGAAACGAGGCTAAATCACCGGCACCCTGAAATGCAATGCTGCAAAGGGTTTCAGGCATTTACACGGTTTTAAAATTCTTAGGGCAGGCAGAAATAAAAGCCCCGAAATCGAAGAAATCGCACAAAAAAAATAATAAAAAAAACCGGGCACATTTTGGAAATGTGCCCGGTCAACTATTCAATAAGTTTATAACCCCTACCTGATCAGGTTTTCGAGTTTGGCTGGGTTCGTAATAATTATCTCACTGTTCTTAATATCGATCAGGTTTTCCTTTTTAAAATCGCTAAGCGTACGTACCAGAGACTCCATGGCCGTACCGGCAATGGCTGCCAGGTCGTCGCGGCTTATCTCAATTTTGTACTGCTCATTCTTATTGGTATGATATTTCTTCTGCAAGCTGACCAATGCTTCGGCCACCTTTTTACGCAACGTATTATAGGCTATTCCCAGCAATTGCTTTTCCCTTTCTATCACATTCTTTGACAACAACCCTACAAATTTTCGGGCGATTTCCGGACTGCTGTTAATCAGTTCTTCAAAGTCGCGTTTAGGAATAAGGGCCAATTCGGTATCCTCCATTGCTTCCGCATTTTCAAGGTTCGCCCCGCCTTCCAATAATGAAGTATAGCCAAAGAAATCGCCCTTATTGAACAACCCAACAACTAGGTCTTTACCATCGTCGTGTGTCTTAAAGGTTTTCACCTTACCTTCCAGTATATAATAGAGATAATACGGCTGGCTTCCTTCCTTATAGATGAGCTGTTTCTTCCTGTAAGTTCCTACCTGGCTTTCGCTGGTCAGCTCTTCGAGGCTTTTGCTGCTGCGGGCAGTTTTCATGAGCTCATTGAGGCTTTCGAGATCCGGAGCCAGTTTACGTTTCATGATATCGTTCTTGCGGAAGCGGCTTTCAATAGCACTCAACAGTTCAGTACCACCAAATGGCTTTGTAATGTAGTCATCGGCGCCCAGTTCCATAGCGAGCCTAAAGTCATGCCGCTCACTTTTTGACGTAAGAAAAATGAAGGGAATCCCCTGCGTCACAGGGTCTTTATGCAACACGTGCAGTACCCCGTAGCCATCTATGCCTGCCATCATTATATCGCAGAGAATAAGATCAGGGCGATTTTGCTGGGCCACCTCAATTCCTGTTTTGCCATTATTGGCGGTCAGCACCTTATAATCGTCCAGTTCCAATATCTCGGCTACATTATTCCGTATTATTTCATTGTCTTCTATTACCAGGATGGTCTTCATATGCTCAGTTGTTGTCAATGTTGAAATGGATGATAAATTCAGTGCCTTCTCCTATTTCACTATTAAAGTTAATACTCCCCCCCATAAACTCTACATATTTCTTAACTATATGTAAACCCAATCCGGTACCCTGAATATTTGTGGCATAAGAGGATCTGAAAAATATCTTGAACAAATTATCCTGTTCGTCTCGGGGAATACCAATTCCATGGTCCTTTACCTTCAAAATGAACTCGTTTTCATTACGCTCCGTGTATACCTCAATAGTACTTTCGTCAGTTGAGAATTTTATTGCGTTAGACAGCAGATTGAGAACGATGTGCTTCAGCATAGAAGGATCCAACACTACCTTAGTGTTCGTGCCCTCGTGCTTATAGGTTATATTCTGATATTGCTTGAGCAAATGGCTAACGTCGTGTATCATGCGTTCCATATGATCTTTCAGATCGAAACTCACAAACTGCGGATGAATATTCCCTTCTTCTATTTTACCCACAGATAGAAAATCGTCCAGTATCTCAGTAAGTGAATTAACGGAAGAAACAATTTGCTGTATATGTTTTTCGCGTTGGGGCTGTTGCTCCTCCTTTTTATACTTGGAAACCAGGTATGCCGAAGACAAAACTGCACCCAGCGGCGTCCTGAATTCGTGTGAGGCCATGGAAACAAACCTTGATTTGAGTTCATTCAGCTCTTTTTCCTTCTTCAAAGCAGCGAGCAATTCCATTTCCGGCTTCTTTTTTTCAGAGATATCTGTCGCCAATACGAGGAACCCACGTTCTTTAATTCCGCACGAATCCGCCGAAACTATACTTACCGAAACAAGGAGTTTACTTCCATCTTTTCTGGCGTAATGCCATTCATTAACATGTTTCTTCAACAAGGAAACCAGAGAGGGGAAATCGATCCGGTGCTCTGCAGTACGCTTTAGTACAACATTCATCTCCTCGGCCCTCTTTTCAAGTTCTTCCTGTAAATGAAAAAGCACCGGTGTTTGTACGGCTATTACTTCATCTGCCAGGTAGCCGAGCGCACTTTCAGCAACGTTGTTAAACTGCCTGATGATCCCCGCAGTATCTACAGCGATCATCATAGTTGCAGAATGTTTACAAACTGCATTGAGCATGCAATGCGCTTCCATTAGCTCGGTCTCCCGCTGCTCAGAAATTTTTATTTGTTTCGCCAACTGACTCAATGCAAATGAAAGAGATTGGGTACTATCAGAATCGTTTGCTTCCATTTTCCGTATTCACTTTAAAAAATAAACTTATCAAACACTTAACTTTTGGTTTCAATCAAATTGAGATCGCCGCAATAATCTAAAGACCACAAGAGAAAAAAGATGATTTACGTCACCAAAGTTCGCAAATTACCAACTGTATGGTATATTTACAAACCATTAACTAAATCTAAATCAAACAAATGTAACACACAACTTTGAAATTAGCCACCTCGCATAAACCAACTTTGCGGCGGGTAAAAAAAACACAACCAGATGCCGGCGAATGAATGAGCCAATCGTTCACTTTTTTACTTTATTAACCCAAATGACAAGACTAAATAGAGCAAAATGGGCACCAAACGCAAATGCACATTTTAATTTTCCTATTGACAGAAAACAGCCATCCCCATGCAGAATAGCCATAATGAGCAGACTACTGCGATGAACCTTGCCGAACAAAACCTCGCGGCGCTCGTCAACTATACTGACGATCTGATCTGGAGCATAAATAATAATTATGAACTTATCAGCGCAAACGAAGCGTTTTCGCAAATGATGATTACACTTACAGGTAAGCCACTATCGCCAGGCGATCATGCATTGAACCGAGAGCACTTTCCTCCCGAAATTATCAAACATTGGAAAGGCTTGTATGACCGGGCACTTGCAGGTGAGCGATATTCAATTGAGACTTACACTCAACCCCTGAATGGAATAAAGGAATCCTGGGCCAATACAAAATTTAGCCCAATCATATTTAATGACCAGGTAATTGGGGTAGTGGCTAATTCACGCAATATTACGGAAAACAAAAAATACCAGTTAGAGCTCGAAAAACTAAACAGCAAACTTGAAAGAGGCCAGTCTATCGCTAATATTGGATATTGGGAGTTGTACATGGACAGGAATACTGCCTACTGGTCGACCGAAACATATAGAATATGGGGTGTAACGCCCGACACCTTTACCACCAATTTTGAAAACTTCATGGAGACAATTCATCCGGAAGACAGAGCTATGTTTACGGCAAAGCAGGCACCTGCTTTCGCAGGGCAGGGCGAATTAGATATTGAACACAGGATCATTTTACCAGATGGCTCAATAAAACATGTACGTGAAAAAGGCTGGCTTGTTAAAGATGAGGCAGGAAGGCCACTTAGGTTCGAAGGTACCGTACAGGATATCACCGAACAAAAAAAAGCAGCTGACGAACTAAGGTTGAGTAACGAAAGATTCACTTATGTAACCCAAGCCACTTATAATGCCATTTGGGACTATGATGTACCAACGGAAAAAACCTATTGGGGCGATGGATATGAGCAGTTATTTGGATATAAAGCCATAGAAGCCTCAAATGTGAACCACTGGGTAAATAATATCCACCCGGATGATGTGGATGAAGTAACCAAAAGTGTAGCTCTAGCTATGAATGGTTCCCAAAGGAAATGGCAAATGGAATATCGCTACTACAAAGCCGACGGAACAATAGCATACGTGCAAGACAGGTGTATAATTAACAGAAATAATGCCGGTGAGGCCAGCAGGCTAATTGGAGCTATGCAGGATATCACAACACAAAAGCTTCGTGAACAGCAACTTAAACTGATGGAATCGGCAATAACCAATTCTACTGATGCAGTTACCATAACCAATGCTCCAACACAAGAGAACCCAACCATTTCAATTGTCTACGTTAATGATGCATTCACAAGATTAACCGGTTACGGCCGGGAAGAAGTAATTGGCAAATCGCCCCGGATATTAAATGGCCCCCTTACTGACCTGACAGAGTTTGCCAGGCTAACTGCCCGGTTACCCACCTTTGACCAATGTGAATTGGAACTCATAAAATATAAAAAAAATGGTGAGCAATTCTGGGTGAGCCTTACCGTCGTACCAGTAACGAATAACGATGGTATATCTACCCACTGGATAGGTATTGACCGAGATATTACGGCCCGAAAAAAGGAAGATCTTGAAAAAGAACTTTTTTATCAGCTGATAAAGGCACTTGGACAATTGTCTCTGCCAGATGCCTGGCCTGTAATTCTGGAAAAAATAGGTAACCACTGCGGATTTGGTTTCGGAAAAGTATGGATGGTGAATATCGACGACACAGAAATAGTATTGACGAATATGTGGACCAATATCCCGAAACGAACGGTCAACAGCTTTAAACATTGCATACCCAGAATAAAAAAAGGCGACGGGCTTGTAGGTTCCACGTGGGCATCCAAAAAAATAAAATTTGTAGACAACCTCGGTGCTGACCCTGCGTTTCTGGTTGGCGACTTTGTTGAGGTGATGAATGTTCACAGCGCTGTGTTGGTGCCAATTATTTTGAACAACGAAGTAATTGCACTTTTCAGTTTCTATGCTCGTTCAAACGAAATAAAGCCCGATCAGTGTTTACGCCTTTTCGAAAACATTAGCCAGCAACTTGGGCCCCATATTCAACGCAAAAAAATAGAAGATGAACTAAGCCGCTTCTTCAACTTATCTCCTGATTTCCTTTGCATTGCTGCGAAGGACGGCCTTTTGAAAAAAACCAACCATAGCTTTACCAAACTGCTCAACTATTCCGAACAAGAATTGCTGGCTACACCTGTCATTTCTTTCACCCACAAAGATGACGATAATTTTATTGATGCTGTTTTATCCTGGAAATCCAGTTCGCCATTATACCTTGAAAACCGGCTTCTGACAAAGAACGGCACCGAAATTTGGGTTGCCTGGACAGTCATAATTGAGAACGCATCGGATGACAGCCTTATCTATGCCGTCGGTAAGGATATTACTGACAAAATGAAATTGCATGAAGAACGAACGCACATTCTAGAAAGCCTTTCGGATTGTTTCTGCATTCTTGATAAAAACTACAACTACACTTATGCGAATAAAGCTGCGGAAGAACTGCTGAAGGTAGAACATGGCTCGCTGATCGGAAAGAACATATGGGAAGAATACCCTGTACTGAAAAATTCTGTTTTCTACGACAATATGCTGTATGCCAATAAGACGCAGCAGCCCGTAAATTTCGAATTTTATTCCGAAGTATTGGACTTCTGGTTTGAAGAGAACCTTTACCCGTCAAAGGATAGCACGTCCATTTTCTTCAAGCCTATTAATGACCGAAAAAAAGCAGAGGAGGCTATTCAGAACTCCTTCAACGAAAAAAACTCAATTCTAGAGAGCATCACCGATGGATTTATTTCTCTCAACATAGACTGGACTGTAAACTACTGGAACAAGGAAGCAGAGAAAATGCTTGGCGTTATAAAGGCGGAGATAGTTGGGAAGAACTTACTTGATTTTTTCCAGGATCGCCTCCCTTTGAAATTCTATACGGAGATCAACCGCTCGTTAGAAGAGAACATTTCCGTAAATTTCGAAGAATTTCTGAACCGGAAAAATATTTGGGTAGAGATAAGTGCCTACCCTTCCGAAATAGGACTGTCCATTTACATTAAGGATGTCTCTGATAGAAAAAGCGCAGAACGCGTTCTCAATGAGCTGCATTACGAACTTGAGAAACGGGCCGAGGCATTGATACAAACAAACTCCGAGCTGGAGCGATTTGCATATGTTGCATCTCATGACCTGCAGGAACCACTGAGAATGGTAACCAGCTTCCTCCAATTACTACAAAAAAAATATAAAGATTCCTTCGATGAAACGGGCAATAAGTACATCTACTTTGCGGTAGATGGAGCGGAGCGGATGAAACGGTTGATCAATGACTTACTTCAGTATTCGAGAATTGGAACGTCGGAATTGTTGGTTGAAAAAGTAGACATGAACGAAATTGTGCGGGAGACTGCCCATATTTTTTCAAGCAACGGAAAAAATGCCGACGCCTCAATTATATATAAGGACCTCCCAATTGTTGATGCGGCAAGCGTACCAATGGCGCAACTCATGCAAAACCTTATTGGCAATTCGTTGAAGTACAAGTCGGCAGCACCACTTGTTGTGCACATTACCTGCCAGGACAATCCAAAGGAATGGGTCTTCAGTGTCAGTGACAATGGAATTGGCATCAGTAAACAGTTTTGGGAAAAGATATTTGTAGTATTTCAACGGCTGCACAACAAGGACGAATATAGCGGCACCGGAATTGGGCTGGCTATTTGCAAAAAGATAGTAGAGCGATTCCATGGAAGAATATGGGTAGAGTCGGAACCAGGGAAAGGCAGCAAATTCATATTTACATTGCCAAAGAAAATCAATCAAATTCATGAACGATAGCACCAGATGAACGAAAAAAACATTTTGCTGATAGAAGACAATGAAGGTGATGTAGTACTTATGTTAGAAGCATTTGGAGCACAAAAAGCCGGAAACCACATACACGTGACCAGAGATGGCCAGGAGGCAATTATGTTTTTATCAAAGAAAGAAGATTTTAAGGCCAGTCCAACACCCGATGTTATCATACTCGATCTTAACCTCCCCAAAATGGATGGAAAGGAGGTTTTAAAATACATTAAGGGAAATTTCGACCTGAAATCTATTCCTGTTGTTATATTTACAACGTCGTCTTCAGCAAAAGACATTAAGGAGTGTTATGATTGTAATGCAAACTGCTATGTTGTCAAACCTGATGATTTTAGTAAATTTCAGGATGCGATTCAAACGATAGAACATTTTTGGGCTACAACCGTAAAACTAAATAGAACAAAAACCAATTAATGAATGGAGGACAAGCAACTTAAAATACTGGCAATTGAAGATAACCTGGGCGATTTCATTATACTTCAGGAATACCTTTCCGAGGTATTGCCTAAATCGACATTGGAGCGAAAAACCTACCTGGCTGAGGCAAAAACCGCTTTGAGTTCTTACAAGTATGATGTCATCCTTTTAGACCTTTCCTTGCCCGACAGTGACGGTACTGAATCGGTGAACGAAATATTGCAACTAACTAATGGCACGCCTGTGATTGTATTTACTGGCTATGAAGATAAGCAATTTGGTAAAGATACCCTTAAACTTGGTGTGCAGGACTACCTCATAAAAGACGAAGTAAATCCCGCAATACTGCTAAAGAGTATTACCTATGCTATTGAAAGGAAGGCTGTACTTAACCAGATAAAATCATCGAGGGAAAACTACAAATCAATTTTCGACAAGAACCCTATTCCACTGTTTCTTTTTGACCCCTCTGACTACAAAATTTTAATGGTCAACCAGGCTAGTGTTGACATGTACCAATATTCCCTGGAAACCTTTCAAAATCTAACCGCGCTTCACCTCATGCCGCCAGCGGAGCAGGCTCGCTTCGTAGCCATGCTGAGTAACCCGGGCCTAAAATCAGGTGCTGTTTTCCTGGGAGAATGGCGGCACGCCCGTGCTGATCTCAGTGAAGTAGAAGTAGAATTCACAACACATGATTTCCTCCTCGGATTAACACCCTGCCGACTCGCTGTAATCAATAATGTAACCGAACGGAACAAAGCCCGACGCGAATTGCAGATGAGCGAAAACCGCTTCAGATCACTTGTACAAAGCGGTTCAGATATGATCGGCATTTTGGATGAAGAAGGGAGATATACTTATAAAAGCCCTACAATTACCAAGGTATTGGGCTATACGCAAGAATTCCTTTTGGGCAAAAGTGCATTTGAACTGATTCACGAGGATGATCTGGAACAGGTGAAAGCAGACTTTGCCAAGGTGTTCTTTAACACAAGCGTAGCCTTTAAACCCTTCAGGGTAAAAGACAGCAACGGAAATTGGCGGTGGATAGAAAGTATTGTTACCAATTTATTGAACGACCCTGCGGTAAAGGGAATTGTGACGAATTCAAGAGACATTACTGAAAAGAAAAAACAGGAGGATGAGAAAACCTTACTCATTAATGAGCTCACTCAAAACAATAAGGACCTGCGGCAATTCTCTTTCATTACTTCTCATAACCTCAGGGCTCCTATAACCAATCTCCTGAGCATACTTGAGTTGATTGGGCACGCAAACATAAAGGAGGAAGCGGCACTGTTTTTTATCGATATGTTCAGAAAATCGACACTTCAGCTCGATGACACCATTAACGACCTGGTTAAAATTCTTGTGATCAAGAACAATACCAGTGTCAGTATGGAACAAGTGAATTTCGAAGACATTTTCTCCAAAACTACCGAACAGATGTCGGTATTGATTTCCAGCATTAACACGAAGATAAATTATGATTTTTCGCAGGCTCCGGTAATTTACAGTAACCCCGCCTACCTGGAAAGCATTTTTATGAACCTCCTGACAAACGCGCTAAAATACAGGGATCCGGACCGACCACTGGAGCTCAATGTAACTTCTACAACAGACAAACTAAGCAACACTATTCTACTGCATTTCAGAGATAATGGGCTTGGGATCGACCTTAATAGAAATAAAAACAAAATATTTGGCCTGCACCAGAGGTTTCACGAACAAGGTGAAGGAAAAGGAATTGGACTTTACCTTATACAGTCACAGATAAAGGCCCTTGGCGGAACCATAACTGTAGACAGCACGGTAAATGTGGGAACAACTTTTACAATAACATTCAATATATAAATATGCTCAAAAAGGTTTTATGCATCGATGATGACCCGGTAACATTAATAATTTGCGGCATCATGCTCCAAAAAACAAATTTCTGTACGGAGATGGACGAGGCATCGGGCGGGACAGTAGGACTTCAGTATTTTGAAGACCTTTTAACCAGCAAGAATCGTGTGGTACCCAACCTTATATTGCTGGACATCAACATGCCGGTAATGAATGGCTGGGAATTTCTGGAATTATACAGCGAGCGATATTTGAAACACTTCCCTGAATGTAAAGTCATTATCCTGACCTCTTCAGTAAACCCAGAAGACAGGGTTATGGCAGAAAACCATGCCAATGTTGTCGATTTCATGCCTAAACCGATTTCGTTGGACGGGCTCGAAACTCTTAAGGGCATACCTGAACTTCAACATTTTTTTATGGGTGAAATAAATTGATCTTCCACGTAAGTGCAATTGTAGCATTTACCTACAGATATTAGATTACAATAAAGCTGAATTCCAAACAGGGGTTCAGCTTTTCTCTTTAAGACGGAGCGTGTACCTCAAAGAAAACGGGCACCAACCAGGCACCCGTTTTCAGACAATTTCCAGTCACTAGTACTTTCAATCCACTATTATTTGCTTAACACTTTTTTGATCGCCAGCGATAATGGTGAGGATGTATGAACCCTTCGCAAGGCTATCGAAACTAAACTCAGTTTTCAATTCTGTTACTTGCCTGGTGTTAATAACCCTTCCGCTTACATCGTAAATAACAACCTTGGCATTTTCAAAAGCAGCAGGCAATTGCAGGGTAAACGTTCCATTATTCGGATTTGGATAAACTGAGATATCAGCAGACTCATCATGCTCAATGCCATGCTCATCTTCCATTCTGCTTGCAGTAATATTCAGCACTTTAAGAGCCACTGACCTGCCGCAAGCATTGGCTACTGTGTACTTTATTGTATCAACACCGGTAGCTAGGGCATGTACTGAACCTGCAGAATTGATGGTTGCTTTTGTAGTAAATACGCTAGTCCAGGTGCCGCCTGTACCGCTTGTTGTAAACGTTGCAGTAGCGCCTCTTACCATTGAAGCCGGCCCTGAAACTACCCCGGCATTGGGTACATTTGCAAGAAGAATAACCTTCTGAGCAACACCTGACTGACCACAACTATTAGTAATAGTGTACAATACAGTATCGTATCCGGCACTTATTGCGGTAACCAACCCTGTACTGCTTATTGTTGCCAGTGAAGTATTGGCTACACTCCATACGCCACCTGCCCTAGTATCGCTGAATAAGCTTGTACTTCCGGCACAAATTGCAGTTGAAGAACCGGCAATTGCTGTTGGTATAGTGGCGGCAGTAACAGTGAGTGGCTTTGTTGCAACCCGGGTACCACATGCATTGGTTAGTGTATACGAAATTGTAGCAGAACCGGATAGTACACCTGTAACTACACTATCATGAACAGACGCGATAGCTGCATTACTGCTGGTCCATGTTCCTCCGGCAAAAGGATT
>CANCOG010000036.1 GCA_947379685.1 Flavipsychrobacter stenotrophus
ATGGTGTACACGCCATTATTCAGCAAAGATGTATTTACCAACGTGTGCAAATCGTGGCAGGGTTGGCTGATCACTGTTCTGCCCAGCGCATCAATTACCCGTACCATTCCATCCACAGATTGAACTCCAGTGAAGTCAATATTGAAACTGTTCTGAGCCGGGTTAGGATATAATTCAATGCCTGCAGGGCTTCCCGAAACTTCGATCACCTTTGCCGGCCAGTCGCTGCAATAAAAATACTGTGAGTAGCCGCAACCGAAATCCTGCGCATAAGTGCCTGAATATTGGTACCCCTTCAGTGTAATATTGCCACCAACCAGTTTCTTAATGTTCATATATCCAGCTGTAACACTGGCATCATTTGCCCACCAATATAAACCGTTGCAACTGCTGTCATACATTACAAACTGGTAGCAACCAGGGCTTAAGGTAATTGTATCGAGGTAATAAGTTGATATGGTTGCATTTGTTCTTTGGGCCATTATGTTGTGGTTCATATCGTAGATCACCCAGCTTGTTTCACTAATGGTAGATCCTGTTGCAATCGCTTCATTGTTCGTTTTAAACGATACTCGGAAGGTGGAGGGCCACAACGATGTTGGCTGGAACTGACTCTGGAATTTATTATTTGTAGAATCTTCATCGATCAGTCCATTAACCCGGGTAATTGTTGCGTTAAAGGTATAAGTGCCTGACAGTCCCGATTTTGCGTCAAGGGTAAATAATTCAGGTAAGGTGATGTCCGTTTCATTAAGCGAAGCAATGCTGCCCGTCCACGTATAAGTGCCGCTTGGTGCACCTGCTACACCATAAGTGATGTCAAGCGAAGTAATAGGTAACGCACCTGTGTTTCTTACATGTATTATTGGTTTGCCGCAAATTGGATTTTCTCGGTAATGATTTTCATCGAGTGTAGGCGAGATGATATCCTCCAGTGTTGCGTCCAGGTTTTTATTCATGCCTCCGTAGTAAATCAGTGTAGCTTCTGTTGTATAGCTGGCTCCACCATTTGCGGCGTATGCATCAAATTGAATAGCTGTATTAAATGACATTCCACCAGTAATTCCTGGCAGCATATTGTGGTGGGAATACACGATGGCACCAGGGCACCAGTTGCCTCTCTCGTATAACCAGGTTCCGGATTGCGGAGATAGTTCATTACGGCCGCAATCGCTGCGCCATATCAATCTGTTAGCAACTGAAGAACCGTTAAGCATCACCTGGTAATTGTGTTTACAGAATTCACTGCAGTAATTTGCATCGGCACCATGGCCGGTCACTGTAAATTTCATATCTGCTGCCTGCGTGCCAGCGGGGGCTGACTCAGAAAGGGTAGTAAAATGTGTGTTAATGTCGTTTGCATTACCATGGGTAGTATCGCCATAGCTGAAGCTGCCATTCCATAACCGCTTAATACCCAAAACGCTGCGGTCAGGTGTTCCTTCTATGAACTGGAACTGAATGTTCCCGGTAAACCCTCCGGAATAGCCCGAATAGAAAATCCTGATCTTGGCTGTATCCTGCAATTTCGATACGTAGTCCGTTACATCGTATACATAGTGTTGCGTCCATGTCCAGGGTGTGCGTGGTGCTCCTGCATTAGCATAAGGAGTAATCAGCCTGCCCAGTTCAAATGTTTCGCCACTTGGGGTGATCAGGTAATTCTGAACAGTATAATCCCAGTCGCCACAATAACCTCCGCCAGCGCACATATATTTACCCAGAGTGAATATCATGTATATGCGCCTGTATGTTGTACCCGCATGCGGGAAGACTACGGTTGAGTCGTAACTTCCGTACCATGCGAGTTGAACATTATTCGCAAATACCTTTGTAGTGTCTCCCGGAGCAGCTTGTGCAGATATGCCGATGCATAAACCCGCAATGAGTAAGTATAGTAATTTCTTCATTTAAAAATTTGAAACAAAAATAAGGAATAAATGGCGAATGGTAATGTTGACTTAACACAGCCGGTCATTGATTTTTCAGGTTATCCCCAAAGGCCTGGATTCGTTGATTAATTAGTTACATTTTACCGCTCATAGCAAGATTGGAAATGCCATCAAGAGAGAAAAGTGGTCTATGCCTTTCCTCCAGGCCAATTTTATCGTTTTCTATAAACGGTATCGGTACACTCATAAACACAATACCATTACCTTTGTGCCTGTTTTAGAGCAAATTAATTTATGTTAGATACTATAGAATCGGCACTGGAGGAATTGAGGAACGGGAAGTTACTGATTGTTGTTGATGATGAGGACCGCGAAAATGAGGGTGATTTTGTCACCGCTGCCCGCAATGTTACTCCCGATATCATCAACTTTATGTCGAAATATGGCAGGGGGTTGATCTGTGCACCCATTACAGAGACTCGTTGTCACGAACTGAACCTGAACCTGATGGTGGAAAACAACACTGTCCTGCATCAGACTCCGTTTACTGTCTCCGTCGATCTGATTGGAAATGGCTGTACAACCGGTATTTCAGCTCACGACAGGGCAATGACTGTACAGGCACTCATAGATCCGGCTACAAAGCCTGATGATTTGGGTAGGCCGGGACATATTTTTCCATTGCGTGCAAAAGACGAGGGCGTTTTGCGCCGTTCAGGTCACACTGAGGCTACCGTTGACCTCGCAAGGTTAGCAGGATTTGAACCAGCTGGCGTGTTGGTTGAAATAATGAATGACGACGGCACCATGGCTCGCCTGCCTGAACTGTTGGAAATAGCGAAGAAATTTGATCTGAAGATCATTTCAATAAAGGACCTGATCTCTTATCGCCTGAAAACTGAAACCCTGATAAAGGAAGAAGTTCATGTACACATGCCAACCAAGCATGGTGATTTTGAACTCTATGCATTCAGACAAACAAATACCGGGGAAACTCACCTGGCATTAGTTAAAGGTGAATGGTCAAAAGACGAACCTGTTTTAGTTCGTGTGCATAGTTCTTGCTTTACAGGTGATATACTGCATTCGCTCCGTTGCGATTGTGGTGATCAGTTGGAGGCAGCCATGGAAATGGTAGAAGCAGAAGGTAAGGGTGTAGTGTTGTATATGAACCAGGAGGGCAGGGGAATAGGGCTCTTCAACAAGCTAAAGGCATATAAACTTCAGGAACAAGGCAAGGACACTGTGGAAGCTAACCTCGCACTTGGATTTAAGAACGATCAGCGTGATTATGGTGTGGGTGCACAGATTCTGCGACACCTGGGTGTATCAAAGATCAGGCTCATGACCAATAACCCTCGCAAACGTGCCGGGCTGAGTGGCTATGGCTTACAAATAGTTGAAAATGTGCCGATTGAAATTAAATCTAACCCGCACAATGAGTTTTATCTCCGTACAAAGAGGGATAAGCTGGGCCATGAAATAATGAAATAATGGCTAATTGTTAATTGTTAATTATTAATTTGTTTGGTGGACCTGCTTGTGTTCTTAATATTGTGTTGTTAAGAATTTGTGCCCTTGGTGTTTGAATACGAATACGTTTAAAAGCGTTTTTTCAGATTGAAGATATTATTCCTGGCTAACCGAGTGCCTTATCCGCCCTACAGGGGTGATAAGTTAAAGATATTCAACCTCGCCAGGCGGTTGAAGGGGAAGCATGAATTGGTGTTACTCACCTTTGCGCAGACAGAGGAAGACCTGACTTACAAGCAGGAACTCGAAAAAATATTTACTGAAGTTCATTTTGTTTACCTCCCGAAATGGAAAAGTGCGCTGCAATGTCTCACAGCGCTTTGGCGCCCTGAACCATTGCAGGTACTCTACTTTCAGAGTGGAGGAATGGCTCAGGAACTTGATGCACTTTTAGGCAAACATACTTTTGATGCCATTCACGTGCAGCACTTGCGCATGTCACCTTATCTGGCTAGGCGGAAAGATTTGGCCCGGATACTTGACCTGCCCGATGCGTTCTCGCTTTACTGGGAGCGTCGAAAGACGGTGAAACGCGGGCTGCTCACCACTATCTTCGAAAACATAGAACAAAAACGGGTACTCAGGTATGAACAGGTATTGAAGGAATATAACCTCTCCCTGGTTTGTTCCCAGGAGGACCTCGATTACCTGGTGAAAACCCATGGCACTTCTAATTTAAGACTGCTGCCTAATGGTGTAGATATGTCCACCTTTAAGGCCCGTGCGCACGATTACAAACATAACAATACGATCCTCTTTACCGGAAATATGGATTATGCGCCTAATGTGGATGCAGTAGTCTATTTCGCTGCCTCTATTTTACCGCTCATCAGGCAGCAACAACCCAATGTTAAATTCGTAATAGCAGGCCAGCGACCAGTAAAGAAAGTGGCCGAATTAGCGAATGAATATATTACAGTTACTGGCTTTGTTCAGGACTTAGCGGCTATGTATGATACCGCCAGTGTTGTGGTTGCACCCTTAAGATTTGGTGCAGGTACGCAAAACAAAGTATTGGAAGCCATGGCAATGGGCATTCCGGTTGTGTGCTCTCACATAGGTTTTGGAGGCCTGGGAATTGCAAGTGGTGAAGGTGCTGTAATGCAGACTGAACCGGAAAAATTTGCAGCCAGCGTTGTTCATTTGCTGCAATCTGAACAGGAGCGCAAAAGAATGGGTACAGCGGGTATGCAGGTAATTAAAACAAAATTCGACTGGGATGTGGTAACATTGACGCTTGAGGGGTATTTTAGGGAAGTGGCCGGATAAGTACCTTCCGTTTTTTTAGATGTTCACGCAATGGGCTTAGCATTATTTCGTGTAGAGACGCAGTGCTTGCGTCTACACATCTCACGGTTAAATAACATAAATACTAATCCTTACTTATTCGGCTTAAAATAGCTGTCGCTAACGGGTTTATTTAATTCAGCAGAGGTTATGACAACATCGCCCTGCTCCGAGCTGTACACCATAGGAAATGTAATGCCTTCAGGTTGCTTGCGGAAATCGCTGAAATTCACGATCACTTCCTGTTGCTCATCCATTATTTTCATTCTCCGCTCAATGCGCACGAGGTAATAGGTCTTGGTGTCGAAATAGCAAATTTGATCGGCACCATCCTTATCCATGATCTGTAATTTATAGCAATTGATCTTGTTTACGGTATCTTTCCCCAACAGCGTGATCTTTTCCATCTGCGTCTTATCGATCATCTGGCTATTTTTGAAATTGATCTTATCCTTGTAATTTTTGAGCTCAATTGCCGGTATGGTCTCCGCTTTGTTTTGGCCGGGCATATAGGTCCAGCCTTCGTTTGGGGTGATAATCATGTAGCAATTCTGGCCATTTATATTGATGTCCATTCGCCAGCCCTTGTCGTTGGAATAGGTTTGCGTAATGGCGGTCTTAGTGCCATCCGAGCCCATTGTGCCAATTAGCTTAACCGTTTTGAGTTTATCCCAGTTCTTTAACCCGCCAACTGCTTCAATATGTTTGGCAATGATCTCATCGGCAGTTTGCGCAAAGGAAGTAAAACCGGCCGTAAGAATCGCAAGAGCAAAAACTAAGGATAATTTCAATGTTTTCATCACTGGTCTGTTTATCAGCAAATATAAGTTATTTGCTGCTCTGTGGCTGTTGTTGAAATTGGAAGAAATTGCTAAAAAATGATTGAGCTAAGTTAATGAATTAATATCGAACCGGTAGTCCAGAGCTCAATCTTGAACCAGTTAGTATTAATTCGTAAATAGGGATGAACTTGCGCCAACAGCATTCTATTATTTTATTCCCTGACAAGTCTTCTTACATTCCTCTGTCCAGTCTTATCCAAAAGTATGATCTGATACATACCAGGTTGCAACTCGCCTAAATCAAGTGTACGAATGATATGCCCTGCCAGCACTAGTTCGTTTCGTTCAAATACCAGTTGCCCCATTAATGAATAACACTGAATGCGTATGGTCTCGCCGGAAATGCAATTAGCTTCAAGTGTAATGTCTTTGCTTGCCGGGTTAGGGTAAAGCGAGATTGAAGGTTCCCTATATTTTGCTGCGAATAAGCCGACAAACGACGTAACGGTAATGATTTTCATACTAGTTGCCGAATCGCAGATAGAAGTTATCGCATAAGTAATTGTGTCGACCCCGAGATTAACTCCTGTGACTAGTCCTGAACTATTTACAGTAGCTATTGATGTATTGCTGCTACTCCAGCCACCACCAGTTGTTGTGGTGCTTAAACTTATTGTTGAACCTATACTGACGGTTGAGCTACCGGAAATAGCAGCAATTATGATTGGGGCAACCGCAACCTTGCGAATACGGTGGTTGAGTATGTCTGCGATGTAGATGTTCCCGTGACTGTCCAATCCTACGCCGGTAGGCGTGTGTAACTCAGCTGCAGTAGCCGGTCCTCCGTCTCCACTATACCCTTGAGAGCCAGTTCCCACAATGGTAGAAATGATTCCACTAATGTCGACTTTTCGAACACGATTTCCTGCGAATTCAGGGATATATAAGTTGCCAGAATGATCGACCGTTACAGCTTCTCCATAATTAATTTGAGCTGCAGTTGCTGGCCCCCCATCACCGCTAAATCCTGCGGCACCGGTTCCTGCGACGGTGCTGATAATACCCGATGGAGTTACTTTTCTGACTCGCAAATTTCCAATATCACTGAAGTATATATTGCCACTACTGTCGATGTCAATACCACCTACCAAATTCAATTTAGCAGCAGTTGCAGCTCCCCCATCACCACTAAATCCGAGTGTTCCTAAACCGGCAATTGTTGTAATCATCCCTGCGGTATCTACTTTTCGAATTCGATAATTATACTTATCTGAAATGTAGACATTTCCGCGAAGATCAACAGCCACAAAAGATGCTTCGTTTAGTTTTGCAGCTGTAGCTGGTCCGCCGTCTCCACTATAACCTTGGACACCAGTACCTGCAATTGTGCAAATTATTCCAGTTGGGCTAATTTTGCGAATTCTATTATTTCCCCCGTCGGCAATATAAAGTTCTCCCAATGCAAATGTGATCCCGGATGGGGCACTTAATTGGGCCATGGTAGCGGCTCCGCCATCTCCGCCATAGCTCGCTGTTCCGGTTCCTGCAATGGTAGAAATTATTCCTGATTGGGTTACTTTTCGAATACGATTATTATTCTGATCACAAATATACATATTATCGCTATCGTCAAACACTACATATGATGGATATGTTAATTCTGCGGCCGTCGCCGTTCCGCCGTCGCCGCTAAATCCAATGGTTCCTGTACCCGCAACGGTAGTGATAATGTTACATTGAGCCTGAAGTTTGTCGTTGATTGTTGAGACAACGATGAACACCCAGAATGCGACTATTAAATTTATACTTTTCTTCATAAAATTCTGAATTTTCCCAATCAGGTATTTTGCTAATGGAGTTCGATATATAAATATAATATTTAATGCCCTTTATCCTGTCATGAAAATCCATTTTTGCAGTATATCACCGAGCAAATATAATTAAAATAGACTTAATAGCATGATAGGAAATTGCCTGAGTTCTATGTTCAGTTTGTCAACAGCTAATTGGTTCACACAGAGATGATTGTAGAATTATCAGAACCCTACTTCCCCTTTTTTTGCTCTACTTCCTGTTTAGGCATTTGCGGATACTTAGGGTTAGGACCCTGCGGTTGATTACTCGGGCGAGCAGCATCTTGCTGGTAAAATTCGTAAGATTTGCGTAATAGCTTTTTGAATGTTAGTGTTTGTACCTGAACAGTATCTGCATCGTTATTGATGATTGCGAACAGGCGGTCTGCATCATAGTCGTCTGGTACATCTTCGTTAGCCGTAAGGCGATTCTTACTGCGTTTGTTGATAGGCATCCAGTAGATATCGGCCTTGTGGTGGGTCCCATTCATGGTTTCAATATCCACGGTCGACATCTTCTTTGTATTTTTAATAATGGAGTTCATGCTGTCGAGACCATTCAAAAAGCCTTCGCAGTTGATATTTGTAAAGTAGTTGATGTATGCACCCGCCCTGCCCGTGTTTAAAGGTCCCAGCGACCCTGTAAGCGATGGATCTATCTTTACTTCGTACCCAGAACCGGCACGGGAAACTGTATAAGAATTGATCGGCTTAAAATCGTACTGCACGGAAATGCTCTTGATATCATTCCCGGGAATGTTGAACACAGTCCGGTCGCGCCAGTTGGCTATGTCAATAGGGTAGCGTGGTGTAAGGTCACCTGTAAACGCTGGGGTTTGCACAACGTAGGGTGTCGATGCGCCTTCCATGAGCATGTTCGTACCTGTATTATTAACCGATGTGCCGCCAACATAGAAGGCACACATCTTTGCGCCAGCCCGGTCGTAAAGTTCTACTTTAATACCATCGGAAGCAAGTAATTTTATTGCATTATCATGTGCATTTTTGGTAACGGGGTACAGGGGAACCTGGGTCACCAATGTGTTCATTAACATGTCCAGTGTTCCCGGTAATGGCTTGTATTTACCATTTAGTACCCATCCCGTGGGTTTGCGCTCTACCGTTATCGCATCACCAGTTGCAGCAGCAATGAAAATTTTTCCAATGTTACCAGTGTCCTTTATATTAAATCCGGCTTCTTTTGCGCCGTAAGGGTTGTCGGTTTTTCTTAAAATAAAAAAGTAAATGCCTCCGCCAAGAAGGGCCAGAATAGCCAGATATGTGAGTGTCTTAAGCATCTTTAACGGTGGTTTTAGGAGTATTCGTATTTACTTCATACCTGCGCTTACGGAAGAAGATATAGCCAGATGCAAATATCAGTACAAGCGCTATAGGTATTGAAACATTGACCCACTGCCATATCACTCGCTCGTCTTTTACTCTGCCTTTGTCCAGCAGGCGGAGTTTCACATCTTTCGAGCGGGCTTCCATAAGTCCGGACTTGTCAGTGAGGTATTCTAAGCAATTCAGCAGGAAATCTTTATTGGCATAAAATTCACCATCGTACTTGCAATAACCCAGGGTCATTACCCCATCCTTGGTGCTATAGTCATTGGCAAATATATCGTCAATACAAGTAACGATCATGCTCGTGCTATTTTTGGCAACAGGGATGAAATGTTCTTTAATTGAGTCAAGGTGGCGTTGATAAGACATTGCAAGTCTGTTCTCAAACAGGGAATGGAATTGACCTTCCATCAGCACAGCCACATTCTGGCTGGTCTTAGTGAAATTTTCCTTAACTCCCGGATAAAATGCCTTAGAAAGACTAACGGTAACGGGTGTCGTGGATATCCGGCTGTATTTTGATGTTTGCAGTAAGATGGTTTTTGTGATACCCGCCGTTAGGATAGTATCCATTGTATTGGTAAATCCAGCCCTGATAAAATTCATGTTGCGGGAAATAGGATGCTCACTGGTAGGATTTATTTTCGGGAAATAAGGCCAGTCGTGCAGCTCCATCTTATGATTAGGCCCCATCAGTGGAACTTTCATGTTTGTGAAGTCTTCGACCAGAGCAGGGTTAATACGAACGCCGTATTTAAATAAGATATCATCGAGGTTCAAGCCATTTTCCAATGCAAAGGCTTTCAATGAGCCATTATTGAAGCTATCCATGCTGGCATTCAGGGTATTAACGACCCAAAGTATATGACCACCACGCATTACATATTGGTCAATTTTCAGCTTCTCAGGGTCAGTAAACGGAATGGTTGGTTTGTTGATGATAATGGCGTCATAAGCATTGGAAATATGTCCCAGTCGAGCCAGGTTAAGCGAATCGAGGTTGTAAAGAATGGACAATGTACTCAACATGTCGAAACTCTTTACACTTAGATCTTCTCCATGACCTATTGCATACGCAATGCGCTTTTTGGTTGGTGATGCCAGCTGATTGATCCCGTTGGCCAGCTTATATTCCAGCAGGGCTTTGGCATAGGAAATTTGCTCCTCACGATTTTTACCCGGCGGATTTTCCAGCAAGTTTATAGGTAATTCCTTTCCGTTATAATGTAAGAGCGCAAAAGGAAAACAAATCTTCATAGAGAATCCGTCTTCTTCCCGGGTAGGCAATTGCATGTAATCAATTCCCTTAGCCTTCATGTCCCTCACCACCTGTTTTACATCCTGTTCGTTTTTACCCTCGAGCGGATCAGAAAATCGGTAAATGAGCCTGTTCCCTGCAATGCCCTTAAAGGCGGCAAGTTGCTCTCTTACTCCCTCCACCATCCTTTGCATATCAGCAGGAAACTTTCCTTTCAGATATACGTCTACCACCGCAACTTCTGTCATGTTCTGCAGTAGTTTTCTGGTAGGAGTAGTAAGGGTAAATCTCTTTTCATGGGTGAGGTCAATACCTCCATGAAAGTAAGATGCAAGTATATTAATACATACAAGAATCATGGCCATGATCACAATACGGATAATAGCCTGCCTGCGTTTTGTGTTTTTAACTGGTTTCTTGTCAGCCATAGTTTTGGTGTTTACGCATGCCTGGCCGCATCCCTTGTTCTGCCTGAAAGGGAGAAACGGGTCAGCGCTATAAACAATACAATTATAGAAATAAAATACACTACGTCTCTTGAATCAATGAGCCCCCGGCTGATGGAATTATAGTGAAATTCCATACCAATCATGCTCAGGTAATAGTCTATCCCCTGTGCCAGGTCTGGTATCTTGCTCAGGTTTTCAAAGCCTGAATACAACAGGTAGCAGGAAATAAGTGAAACAAGGAAGCCAACCACCTGGTTGCCAGTAAGTGACGAACAAAATACTCCAACGGCGGCAAACGTCGCAGCCAGGAAAAAGAGGCCGGCATACGACCCGATTATTGCTCCGGCATCGGGCATATTGTCGGGTAGCGATAAGTTACAAATAGTGATCACATAAAGAAGTGTTGGCAACAATGCAAGTAGTATCAATGCAACAGTAGCGAAATACTTTCCCAATATGATATCGAGATCAGTTACGGGCTTAGTTGACAACCATTCGATTGTACCTGACCGGAATTCATCGGAAAATGACCTCATGGTGATAGCAGGTACGAGCAACAAGAGCAGCCATGGGGCAATATCGAAAAAGCGGTCCATAGTGGCAAAACCGGAAGCTAGAATGCTGAAGTCGGGGATGATCCATAAAAAAAGGCCGCACGCCGCCAGAAATACCAGCAACGCAACATAACCGACTATGGAGCTAAAAAACGAATTGATTTCCTTGAAAAAAATACTACGCATCAGTATTGACGTTAGGGGGTGGCAAATATAATAAAACGCTTGGCGTTGTTGCGGCGCAGCGGGTACCGTAAAAGTTAAAATTTGAACAAACTTTAATCTTATGTTAGTAATCGGGCATGTCAATTTTGTGTGTTAGGTAACTGTATAGACGATATTTTTTTGTGTTTGCTTTGGTTATTTTGTAGTGTGTATTTAAAAATATGTCTCCGATGATGAAAACCATACAACTCCTTAATATATTTGAGTTCTGATTTCACGCGCAAATGGTGCCCCGAATGGTTTTCAAACAGCCTTTCGGTCATTATTATGTTGCGTCTATTCCATTAAAAACACCGATTATGTCAAACAAGAATATAGTAGGAAAGTTGAGAATTACCCTGTTAGCTGTCTCTGTCACCGTTTTGGGTTTCTATTCCTGTTCCAAGAAAAACACCGACACCTCTGCTACTGGTCAGTTCACCGGCACCTGGAATGGCTCTGGTTGCGTGACCCAGGCTGCAAAATGGACTGAAATGGCTCCAATGCTATCTACAGGCAGGAAGGGGGCAGTTTCTTTTGCAATCAACAATATTATTTATGTAGGTGGTGGTACCACTCATAAGGATTTCTGGTCTTTTGATCCTGATGCAAATCACTGGACACGTCTAGCTGATATTCCTGGCACACGTTTGTACAGGGGATATGGAGTTGGTTTTTCCATTGGCGACAAAGGTTATATAGGTCTTGGTGCTGATAATGGACTTGATTCTCCGGTAGCGAACTTTTACGAATATGATCCAACTACCAACATTTGGACAGATAAAGCATCTATGCCCGATGTAAGCCGTCAGGGTGCTTTTGCATTTGTACAAAAGGGTGTTGCTTATGTAGGTGGCGGATATGACTCTACCGGAACTTGGTTGAAAGATTTCTGGGCATTTAGCCCGGGCATCAATACCTGGACCAGAAAAACAGACCTCCCTAACTATATTTACAGCCCCTTTGCTTTTGCTTCCACCCGCGACGTTGATTCCGGGTTCGTTTCCTGTGGCAAGCAAGCATATTATGAAGATACTTCAACCTATATGTACCGTGTTTCAACCAATGCATGGACAAGAATGGCCCCTTATCCCGGCCATGTAAGGCAGGGTGGGTCATGCTTTGTGATCAACAACATCGCTTACTGCGGACTTGGTAAAGCGTATGGTGTAGGCAACGAATTTGAAGATTTTTACACCTATGATATGGCGACAAACATGTGGAAGATACTGGGGGCGTTCCCTAAGGGTCCAGATTTGTTTGCTACTGCTGCATCGGCAAATGGAAAAGCATACATTGGTACTGGAACTGACATTTATAACCACTTGTACACTTACTGGATGCAATACACACCAATGAGTAATACAGAGAGTTTTACCATTAGTGCGGGACCAAACAACTATTCATTGTATATGACTTGCAGGATTGGGTTGGGTGATACCTGCGCAAGGGACGTGTCATTGCTGGGTACTGTTAGTAGCAATGCTATGGATAATTTCAGCATTGGTGTTCAAAGCTTTACTGATCGTTGCGGCAAGACCTGGACTATCAATGGCGGTGGTACACTCGGTGCGGATAATGTATTGACGATAACAACTGTAAAGACAAGCTCTGAAGGTACCTCGGCCTGCATATTTAAGGGAAGGAAATAATTTAATCTAATATTGAAATTCATGGGTCTGGCGCTAAGGTGTCAGACCCTTTTTCATTAATGGCATGTGATTGAAGTCTAAATTATCATTTTTGAGGTCTACCTCATATGCCGCGTTGAATTTATTCTGTACAAAAAAAAAACCACTGAAACGATACGTTCCAGTGGGATTTCTAATTTGGTTATTTGCGTTTATTTGTTGTTTTGTTCCTTGAAATAATCAACCGTAATCTTCAGTCCATCAAGGAATTGTGCGGTTGGTTGGTAGCCGAGCAGTTCCTGGGCGCGACCAATATTCGCGAGGCTATCATGTATGTCGCCTGCACGCGGCTCCCGGTAAACGGGTTCATGTGGCAAGGCCAGCATTTCACGTATCGCATTGTACAGGAAGTTCACAGAAAAATTCGCACCCACGGCTACATTGTATGCTTTGCCGAAAGCTTCTTCATTTTCAGCCATCATTCCCCTGATATTGGCCTGAACGGCATTTTCTACAAATGTAAAATCACGGGTTTGTGCGCCATCTCCATTAATGTACACAGGAGTGTTGCCCAATATGCCACTTACAAACAAGGGTATTACAGCTGCATAGGGGCCATTGGGGTCTTGACGCGGGCCAAATACATTGAAGTAACGCAAGCCTACAACATGCAGCCCGTAAAGGGCATGAAACACCGATGCGTATAACTCATTGGTCATCTTGGTAACCGCGTAGGGGGAAAGAAGGTTGCCAGTCCTTTCTTCTTTTTTTGGCAAATTAGGTTCGTCACCGTAAACTGATGATGACGATGCATAAACGAAAGTTTTTACACCCGCGTCCTTGGCTGCAGTAATCATATTTACAAATCCACTGACATTTACGTCGTTACTTGTAACCGGGTCTTTAACAGACCTCGGTACTGAACCAAGTGCAGCCTGATGCGTTACATAATCTATACCTGCACATGCTTTTTCGCAGGCACCGCAATCGCGAATATCACCCAAAATGAATTCGTACCGTGCGTTACCAGAAA
This sequence comes from Flavipsychrobacter stenotrophus, assembly GCA_947379685.1. Lineage (GTDB taxonomy): Bacteria > Bacteroidota > Bacteroidia > Chitinophagales > Chitinophagaceae > Flavipsychrobacter > Flavipsychrobacter stenotropha_B. The sequence goes on from CANCOG010000036.1 coordinate 13,824, forward strand.
AAAGGTCAACATTGGCTTGAGACCCTGTTGATAAATTATCTAACACTCGTACTTTCCCGGCTCCGTTGTTGAGCAGGTATTCTACAATATGTGAACCTATAAAGCCGGCTCCACCGGTAACGAGGAAATTAAAACCTGAAATATCTTTATTGTGAAAGACAGCCATTAGCCGTTATGTTTTATGAGAAATATATGAAAAAAGCCGTACATTTTTGAATGTACGGCTTTAAACGATCTTCTTTGTTATTCCTTTACTTCTGCTTTTACCGCTACTTTCTTAATGCGGCGTGCAGGGCGTGTTTTGCCGAAACTGCCTAATGTGATTTTTCCTTTCTTGGTGCGTTTATCTCCTCTGCCCATGTTATTATTGATTTTGTATGCAAAAGTAAGCGTTTACGGCAACAATTTTTCATTTTGGCCAGTCTGGAAAGGTTCTTTTTTTAAATTACGGAATAAAATAGGGTAAATGGCACTTATTTTGATAAATAAAAGGCCAGCCCGTCATAGAATTTAGTGAAACCTGGCTGCGAAATTGAATTGACCTTAAAGAAAAAGCAGGAACCGACACCGGCTCCTGCTTTTTTACTTCCCTGATATTCATGGATTAGCTACTTTTCTTTGGAGTTTTAGAACTTGCAATTTTTGCTGAAAATTCTTTACCTGCTTTGAATTTAGGCACTTTACGCGCTTTGATTTTAATGATAGCTCCGTTCTGCGGATTACGCCCGTTGCGTGCAGCGCGTTCAGAAACTGAAAAGGTACCGAAACCAACAAGCGTTACGCGATCGCCCTTTTTAAGGGTTGCAATAATCGCTCCAGTGATAGAATCAATGGTAGCATTGGCCTCTGCCTTTGTTATGCCAGCGTCTTTCGAAATCTGGTCAATCAATTCAGCTTTGTTCATAAAATTTGTTTTGAGGTAAAACGATATTGTTTGAGTGTGATACAAAAATACTCACCTTTGTAACACTTCCAAATATTTCAAAAAATAATTTTCAGCTAAAACCCTTGCCTGTTGCACGTTTACCTAGTAGTAGTGTTTTTTTATTCAGTGTAATTTTCCCGCAATAGTGCATGAAATCAGCCACTGCCGCATGTTTCAGGCTTCGTTATCCTCTGTTAACCTGATTTTGACTAGCTGCGAATTTACAGTGTTTTATGATGCGATATTATTTCTAATACTACCTCATATTATCTCCATAACTGTGCGAAATGCAGCAAATTTTCCTCCGAATGCCTTTGCTGCTTTTTCGCGCATGGCTGTGGCATACTCATTTATATAGGTATTGTATTGCTCTATGTCCTCGCAAAAATACTGTGCAACGTAGGTTACACCCTCTGCTTCGTCCTGCTCCAATAGATGGCATAGCCGTGTACTCAGGAACAAGCCTGTGTTTTCCAGGTCTGGAATATGTTCATTCTTCATCCAGGATACCCACGCATCGGTATAATGCGGATCGACTTTGATGGTTACATTGTAGATAATCATGCGGCATTAAAAAGTTTAACGTTATATAATTAGGTGATAGATATATATTACTTTCGGTTAGTTTTTTTTGTTGTGGTTTCCGGAACGTGATATCTATTTAAGGGTTAATACTTGTCTTCGATGCTATCCATTATACCCCTATAGCCAAGGTAGCGGTCTACTGGAATTATTCCAGCTCTTACCGCCTCCGTTATTGCACAATCCGGTTCATTTATATGAACGCAGTTATTAAATTTGCATTTGTTCATCAGCCGGCGCATTTCAGGGTAGTAGTGAGCCAGATCATGCTTTTCGAAATCTATAAGTCCGAACTCTTTCACCCCGGGTGTATCAATTATTCGCCCGCCACCTGGCAAATCGAACATTTCGGCGAAAGTAGTCGTGTGTTGTCCCTTGCCGCTCCAGCCCGAAACCTTGTAGGTGCGCAGGTCAATGCCGGGAATTAACTGGTTGATAAGCGTGCTTTTGCCAACTCCGGAGTGCCCGCTGAACAAAGTCATTTTCCCTTGCAAAGCCTCAGCCAGCGTGGCAATAGTAGAGGGTACAGTTGCAATTACCGGGTATACCGGGTAACCGGCACGGCCATACATATCCACCCAATGATCGAGGATATCCTTATTCTTGGGTTTAAGTATGTCAATTTTATTTATAGCTATGACGGCCGGAATATAGTATGCCTCAGCCGTAAGCAGGAAGCGGTCGATAAATCCTGTTGAGGTTCGAGGGCTGTCGACTGTAACAATGATCAGGGCCTGGTCAATATTAGCGGCAATAATGTGTTTCTGGTTCTTGTTGTGTGGCGATATGCGGACAATATAGTTACGCCTGTCCTTTACACCTTTAATGATTCCGGTTTTAATGCTGGTATCCTCTTCGTCGAAAATCACGTTGTCGCCTACCGCAATAGGGTTGGTAGAAGAAATGTCTTCATCGAGTTTCATTTTGCCCTTTATGCGGGTATTCCAGAAGTTTCCCTCTTTATCCTGCACCACATACCAGCTGCCTGTCGATTTATAAACTAAGCCTTCTAATTCCATCGGGTCGTTCTCTAAAATTTGGGTTTTTGTAGTGGGAAATTATTCATAGCGGAGCGCATTAATTGGGTTAAGTTTTGAAGCCTTGATGGCAGGGTAGATGCCAGACACCACTCCCACGATGGCACATAATACTACGCCGGTTATCAGCCAGACCCACGGCACTACAAAACCAACTTTGAACAATAAGCCAAAGAGATTGCCCAGCAGAAGTCCCGCAAAAATGCCTGCCGCACCACCCATAAGGCTGATCATAACAGCTTCAGTAAGAAACTGGTTTCTGATATAAGATGAACGCGCACCAAGTGCCTTGCTGACACCTATTTCCCGGGTACGTTCAGCAACCGATTCCAGCATGATATTCATTAGTCCAATAACTGAATTAAGCAAGGTAATGATGCAAATAACGATAGCCGCAACCTGAACATACTTGGTATTGTCAATCATCATATTGGCCAGATCACTATTCTGCGAAATGCTGAAATTATTTTCAGTCCCCAACGGGAGTTTACGGATGGTCCGGAAAAGTCCTTCTGCCTCTTCGGCAGCAAATGCCTTCATTTTTACATCAGAAACCAATACCGTAATGAGATATGCATTGTCGCCACCATAAGCCTGGCGGGCTGTGTTTAACGGTAACAGTACCAT
>CANCOG010000037.1 GCA_947379685.1 Flavipsychrobacter stenotrophus
ATCTCGTAATTGCCCGAATAATCGTTGATGGTCAGTTTGCCGAACTTGGTCCCCTTCTTGCTGGTCATATGACCAACGTCGGTGATAAACCCCGCGATACGAATTGACCTTCCTTTATTATCTTCCAACTCACGTACCGGGGTCATTCCATAATTTTCCATCTCGAATTTGAAACCGTCGAGCGGATGGGCACTCAAATAAATGCCTACTACCTCTTTTTCCCGTTCCAGCAATTCATGCAAACCCCATTTATCGCATTCCGGAATCAATGGAGGTTTCACCTCAGGCATAGCAGCAGCGCCAAACAGGCTATTTGTAGCCATTGAAGAACTTGCCTGAAACTGATTCCCAAATTTCACCAATCGCTCAAGTCCGGTCTGCGGATCGGTTGCAGGCATATGGAAATACTGGGCTCTGTGCAACTGGGTAAAACAATCCATTGCCCCAGCCAACACCAGACTTTCCATTGATTTCTTATTTACAGTTCGTTGGTTTACCCGTTTAATGAAATCAAAAATGGAAACATAAGGCCCGTTTAGTTCCCGTTCTGCAATAATATCTTCTACGGCAGCCTCGCCCACTCCCTTAATAGCATTCATTCCAAAACGCACCACGTTTTCACGGGCAACGGCAAATCCTTTTAAACTTTCATTTACATCGGGGCCCAATACCAGCAAATCCATGCGCTGGCATTCTTCCATGTAGAATTTTATCTTTTCAATGTTACCCTGGTTATTCAGTACCGCGGCCATGTATTCAGCCGGGTAGTGGGCTTTCAGATATGCTGTCTGGTAGGCAACAAGTGCATAACAGGTGGAGTGAGACTTGTTGAAGGCGTATTGAGCAAACGCTTCCCAGTCAGTCCAAATTTTCTGCAATTTGTCTTCCGGGTGGCCTTTTGCTTTTGCCCCTTCCACAAACTGCCCTTTCATTTTATCGAGTACAGACTTTTGCTTCTTACCCATTGCCTTACGTAATACGTCTGCGTCGCCCTTACTGAAACCAGCCAAACTCTGCGAGAGCAGCATCACCTGTTCCTGATAAACGGTAATACCATAAGTATCGCCGAGGTAGACTTCCATTTCCTTTATGTCGTAAGAAATTGGCTCTTGCCCGTGTTTACGCCTGATGTAGTTGGGTATGTATTCAATTGGCCCCGGGCGATACAGGGCGTTCATCGCAATAAGGTCATCGAACTTATCGGGCTTGAGGTTAATAAGGTGCTTCTGCATCCCGGCACTTTCAAACTGGAAAGTACCATTTGTTTCGCCGTTCTGGTATAGCTCGTAGGTCTCGAGATCATCAAGCGGAATAGTGTCTATGTCTATAATTACATTATAGTTCCTTTTTATAAGTTCAAGTGCATCCTTTATAATAGTAAGGGTTTTCAGACCCAAAAAGTCCATTTTAATTACTCCGGCGTTCTCAATTACGTTACCTTCATATTGGGTAATGAGTGAGTCAACGTCTTTTGCCATGAACACCGGCAAAAGATCTGTAAGGTCGCTTGGTGCAATAATGATACCCGCCGCATGTATGCCGGTATTCCTTACTGAACCTTCGAGTTTTACAGCCGCCTGCAGCACCTCACCATGCAAATCCTTTTGTTTGTATATTTCCCGTAGCTTCAGGACGCCTTCCATTTCATCCGCACCAATCCCTTCCTTCTCGTCAAGGCTATCCTTTCCCTTAAGCTCTGCAAAAATCAATCGCTTCAGGTTAAGACCCGGTCGCTCCGGTACCAGTTTAGCGAGTGCATTACTTTCTGAAAGGGGCAGATCGAGTGTACGGGCTACGTCCTTGATACTACTTTTGGCAGCCATGGTGCCATAGGTAACGATTTGCGCCACCTGGTTTTTACCGTACTTTCCTACAACGTAATCGATTACCTTCTGGCGACCAACGTCGTCAAAGTCGGTATCGATATCGGGCATGCTCTTACGATCGGGGTTAAGGAAACGTTCGAACAGCAACTTATATTTAATGGGGTCGATATTCGTAATACCGATACAATAAGCAACGGCAGAACCTGCAGCAGACCCACGGCCGGGACCGATAAACACCCCTATCTCCCTACCCTCCCTGATGAAATCACTTACAATAAGGAAGTAACCTGCGAACCCCATTGTTTTGATGGTGAACAATTCAAAATTCAGGCGTTCTTCAACTTCGGCTGTAATTTCTACATAACGCCTTCTTGCACCTTCCCAGGTGAGGTGTTCGAGAAATGCATTCTGATCGTCATGGAATTCTGTGGGTACTTTAAAGTGAGGTAATAAGATATCCCGCTCCAGTTTGAGGGGTTTTATCTTATCGAGGATCATGTTGGTATTGTCAAGCGCCTCTGGCAAATCGGCAAACAACGTGCCCATTTCCTCCTGCGTCTTGAAATAAAACCGGTCACTCGGAAAGGCGAACCTTCCTCCCTTGGGTTGCGCTTCATCATCATCGCCAAGCTCCTTCCACTTTGGGTCAGACTGCTTGGCGCCAGTGTTGATACACAACAATATATCATGTGCGTTTGCATCGCCCTGGTCAATGTAATGACTGTCGTTGCTGGCAATAACCGGTACGTTGTACTTTTTTGCAAAGCGCATGAGCACTTCGTTTACCTTTATCTGGTCCGCAATTTCATGGCGCTGCAACTCAATGTAATAATCATCTCCGAACAGATCGAGCCACCATTTGAATACGCGCTCCCCTTCTTCTTCTCCCTTCCTCAAAATGGTTCTCGGCACCTCTGCTGCCAGGCAACAAGTGGTTGCAATAAGGCCCTCGTGGTATTTAACTATTAGCTCCTTATCAATACGAGGGTACTTGCCATATAGCCCTTCCATGTACCCAAGGGAGCAGAGTTTTACCAGGTTTTTATAACCGATCTCATTTTTGGCCAGCATGAGCTGGTGGCAACGCACATCTTTATCATCTTTCGAAAACTGGCGTTTGTGCCTGTTTTCTACCAGGTAGAACTCGCAACCTACTATTGGTTTTACTACCGGCTCTTCAATGTCTTTGCCTTCCGGCGTTTTACCTACAACTTTCTTCTTCTTCCAGGCCTCCGCAACAAAATCGAAGACTCCGAACATGTTTCCATGGTCGGTAATGGCCATGGCCGGCATGTTATTGTTACGGGCCTTTTCGTAAAGCTTTGAGATATTTGAAGCCCCGTCGAGCAGGGAGAATTGAGTATGATTATGTAGATGAGAGAATTTCACGTTGCCAAACCTTCGGTTAAACTGATTAATAAAATAGTGCTGCGGGTGTTTTTACCATCCGAAGTATACACTACAAAATAACGAAATAATGGGCTGTGTGCAGGGCAATAGTTTTCCACATGTTTGAGGTACTATTATTTCAAAAAGTATACGTTAAAAGTTCTGATAAAATTGGTATTTTGGATTGCATTTAAAGGCTACGTAATTGAAAAAGAGGCAATTGTTGGTTGTTTTCATATCATTGATTTTATGGCACTGTTGCGCTTATGGGCAAGAGGGCTTTAAGTTCAATTATAACATTGATAATGGGCTGCCATCGAACAATGTTTATGTTGTACTTACCGATAAATTGGGGTACATGTGGTTGTGTACACCCAATGGCATGGTACGCTATAACGGATATGACTTCAGGGTGTTCAATACATCTAACGGGCTGCCAACTAATGATGTATGGTCTACAGCGGAAGATGCAGTGGGCCGCATTTGGGTTGGCGGAATTTCTGACGAGATGGGATATGTATATAATAACAAATATCACTCAACCACCTCAGTTGGCTATTCCAAAACCATTTACCCCAAGTTTTTAACGCCGGTGGGAGATGGGATCACATTTAGTACAAATGACTTTGGAATATCCTCCCAAAAAAGCAAGTACGATCAAATGATAAATAGCTATCTATTTGCTATTGGAAACGATAAAACTATCAAGTATTATCCAGTTGATTTGTTGCGTTTCGATCACAACTCACCAAAGGAGGAGAGGGTTATTTCCCAACAATGGGTAACCTTGAACAATGATTCACTCTTCATATATAACAACTGCGTTTACCGTTTCAGTGTAGCAGGTGCCAAAATAAAAATGGACTTTATTACCAAATTGGTAGGCAATACAGCAAAAGAATTGAGATACCGAGGCTCAATTATTGACAATTCATATTTACTAGATGCAGGATCAGGAGGTATCGTGAGCTATAACTTATTGACCGGACAAAGGGATTCAGTTCACCTAGATGGAACGGAAAACACGTTTAGTGGGATATACGCCTTCTATTGGACCAGAAATAACAAAAATAATTTTTACAAGATAGCAAAGGAGAACATCTATCGATTTGCAATTTTAAACAATAAAATCCTTTTCCAAGGTTGCAAAAAGTTAACTGCACTCATTAACGATACGTCAATAGATGGATCTAAAATAACTGTAGTATGCGATAATGAATTCTGGGGGCTATTTATTTCAACAAGTACGAACGGTCTCAACATTTGCAATCCAGCATCAAACCATTTTCATCCAAATAGAAAGATTGACCTGAAATATTTTAAGCTTGTTGGCAACGAGCCCGGGAAAAAATCATTTTGGTGGAATTCCAATCATACACTCGCAATTATTGATAGTGATCTAACTGTATCATCCTACGATTATAAAAACTTAGAAAGACTGAACAAAATACTTTATTACAGAAACGATTCATTCCTATTGTTTTCATCAAATGTAAACTGGCTAACTGAATCTGGAAGTGTGGTTGAAAGAAAAAACGCACCAGAATACATTTTTGATCTGAAAGCAATAGTGATAACCGAAAACGATAGCTTTTGTTCAATCGGCTCACAGGAATTTTTATCAGGCAATCTTTCACATGGATCATGGAACAGAAATGTAATCGATCGCGAAAAATACCTGGACCTTACTTTCGACCCAATCAGAAAAAACACGTGGGTATATAACGCATATAAAATACACATTTATTCTCCTACTCATTCAACTATATACAACAAGGAAAATCTCAAGGCAATTGGTGTCACTAAAATAGAAAAAATAGCCATTGATCCGAGATATAGTAACATCTTCGTTTTACAAAATGGACCAAGTGGATACGAGTTGTTACTTTTTGATTCCTCTTTTAAAAGAAGCCAAGCTCAGTTCACAAATACTAATTTAAAGAAAACCCAAATACTTATTCATGAAAATAAATTAATTCTTGCCGGTGAATACGGCGTAATTGTGAGTAAGATATTAGGAACGGGTAGAATCTCCAAACCAGTAATTTTCCAAAATCTGAAGGGCGCATGCTATAAAGAAGTGACTGGAATAGCCATTCTGGGAAATAACATATTACTCAATACAAATAAAGGTGCCCTTACTGCTTCGATGCCATCGGACTCTGAGTTTAATGATCCAGCCTCTAAAACACCAATAAATTACAATGTCGTACTTTATTGCGAGGACACCGTTATCAGACTATTAAGAAACGATACCATTAAACTAAATCAGAAAAAACCAAGCATACAATTTGATGTAATAAACCCATCGGGAAATGGCGCAGTACATTATAGCTACCAGATAGGTGCCAATAGCAACTGGCAGGAACTAAATGCGAATGAGCTAACGATGCCTCCGACAGTAGTGCCGGGTAGGTACTACAAGATTTCATTAAAAATTAATGATGATGTTTGGCGGAGCGATGAGCATTCTTTTATAGTATACGTAAAACCCTATTGGTGGCAGCTCATGCTGCGTAGCAAATTGTTTTGGAGTGGCGCTGTAATTTTAATACTTGCACTACTTGCGGCACTTGTGCGCGCGACCCAACGGCTTACTAATAGAAAAAACGAGGAAAAAAACCTCAGACAGGAAATGGAGTTAAAATCGGTACACGCTCAAATTAACCCTCATTTTATATTTAATACGCTCAATACAGCACTCTACTTCATTAAAAAGAAAAAAATAGATGAAGCGTATGACCACGTATCTAAATTCTCTGTATTGCTAAGGGCCTATATAAAATCGTCGAGGAGCAAGTATATATCTATTGCAGATGAGGTCGTGAACATAAGTAACTACATTCAACTACAACAAACCCGTTTTGAAGATAAATTTAGCTTCGAGATCATTGTAGACAATAAAATAAACGCTTCAAATGTTAAGATACCTGCGTTATTGCTTCAACCCATTGTAGAAAATTCTATAGATCACGGATTATTTCATAAAGAAGGCCATGGGTATTTGAAAATTGAATTCAAAAAAATATCTTTAACGAATGAAATACAATGCATTGTCGAAGATAACGGGGTTGGCAGAAAGGCCGCTAAGCAAATTACTGCAGGAAGTGTCCTAAAATCGGAGTCGTATGGCGAAAGCCTGATCAAGGATCTTGTTGCGATTTTTAACAATTATGAGCAGACAGGGATTTCGATTGAGTATATTGATAAGCAGGAACCAGAAACAGGAACAAAAGTAATTATTGACATAAAGAATCCGGTGAATGAAAAATAGTGTGAAGTGTATAATTGTTGACGATGAGCCAAAAGCGATTGAACTTTTAAAAGATTGTATTGGTGAACTATATAGCAATATAGAAGTAGTTTCTACCCACACTTCCTGGAATTCGGCGCTACAAGCACTGAGGGAACAAGAGTTCGACCTCCTGCTATTGGATATTTCTATACCGGGTAAAACAGGAATTGACTTGCTCAACCTGCTTCCAGGTCTTAGTGCTGAGGTGATTTTCGTGACGGCCCATTCTGAATTTGCATTAAACGCATTTAAATTCGCCCCTTCGGGCTACGTACTGAAGCCGCTCAATGACCAGCAACTTTCGCAGGCAATAGACAAAGCGCTGGAAAGAATACAGCATAAGAAATTGGCCAAACAGCCACCAGTGGCCTCTATTAGCAGTAAAATAGGTATTCCTAACAACAAAGGGACCGATTACCTGAATGCCGATGATATCCTTTACCTGGAAGCGCTCAACAACTGCACAAAGGTGGTTACGCGGCAGGGAGAAATTACCAGTTCCTACAACCTGGGGAAATTTAAGACGATACTTGAAAAGCACTCGTTCTACCCTGTGCACCGTTCATACCTCGTAAACCTCAATTGCATTACCCGGTACACCGCCAACCATGGTGTTGTTATGGTTAATGGAGATGAATTACCGGTCTCCAAGAACGTAAGGGAAGACTTTTTACTCAACTTTGAAAAGGTTTCCCGCACCGATTAATCACTTTCGGTTAATGTAATTAACTTGGAGTTTCGCGCCAAGACGCAGAGACGCAGTTCCCAGTTTATTCAATTTTGGCTTTGTTAATTTGAAGCAAACCTACCTTTGGGCGGACAAGAGCCGCAAAGACATTCCCGTTAAGTAAATGAAATTGCACTTTCGGTTAATCTTTTCGATGGAAAAAACAGCACTTTCACCACCCGAAACGACTCTTCTGGTGGATGGCAGATTGCAAGGGGCAAACATGGGTGTACTATTGTGTAGTAAATACGTTGACACCTATGTACAGAATTTCCCAAAACACACTGCTGCACACGTCGCTAAGAAATGAGCAGCCATCGCAACAGAACAGCCCGCCATAGCTGAACGGGCGACTTTCCACTACAATAACCAATCAACCTTCGCTCAGGCCCAAAAGCTTGCTGGTGGCTCCTTTTGCCCCAATCAAAACCACTCGTTCTTTTTACAACCAGCAAACGAATATACCCTTGCCTAATTCCTTTCACCATGAATAATTATTCATTTCCTAACCTAAAAATACATACCCGTTGGCAAAAGAAAAAAAACAACAATACCCCCCGATAATTTAAGTTAATAGCCCCTCTTTTCGCTATTACAATTGTGCTCCGCAGGTACGGTGCATGGCTATGCCTTTGTGCCTGTAAGAAATGTGTGTGGTCGTACGAATACTATTTAAACTTTCATTTTTAAAAGAAAATTTTATGAGAAACAAACAAAATAAAACTAACTTAAAATTGACACTTCTGCTGGTATCAGCAATATTCCTGAGCGTTGTTGCAAAGGCACAGACGATAAACTCTATTGCAGGGGCTAGTTCTGGATATGCAGATGGATATGGATCAGCTGCGAAGTTCTATAATCCCTCTGGAGTCGCTTTTGACAATTTAGGAAATATGTACTTTTCGGATCGCAACAATAATAGAATTCGGATGATGACCCCAAATGGCTATGTTTCAACCATAGCTGGGAACGGTACTGCCGGCTTTGGTGATGCATCTGGCTTAACTGCTAAGTTTGACCAACCAACTGACATTGCCTTTGATCCGAACGCAAACTGCCTGTATGTTAGTGATTTAAATAACAATAAGATACGTAAAATTTCGTTGGGATCAAGTTCCTATGTAGTCACATCTGTAGTTTCAGTAAGTAAACCAAATGGACTTTGCTACTATTCCAGCTCCTCTTCCAGTGCGGGTTTCATTTATGTTGCTGAGAAAGGCAAATACAGGATAGTGAAGATCGATTTGAGCACAAGCACTCCGGGAATCGTTCCGGTTGCAGGTGGTGGAACTGCGGGAACCTCTTACGGTTACAGTGGTGATGGTGGAACTGCGGGAAGCTCTTCTCTTATGAAACAACCAAGCGCAGTTAAAACAGATGCAAGCGGCAATGTGTATTTCGCAGATCAATACTATAATGTAATTAGAAAGATATACAATTCTAGCGGTATTATCCAAACAATAGCGGGTTCGACGACTTCTGGATCTGGCGAGGTTGACGGTGCAGCCAATTCCGCAAAAATGGACGGACCAAATGGTATCGCTATTGACAATGCAACAGGAAATTTATATATCTCCGACAATACTGGCTATCGAATAAGAAAGCTCACACCTGAGACCCTCGGTAGCGGCAGCGCCGGCACAACAATCACCACGTATGGAACGATGTCTACAATTGCAGGAGCCGGAACGGGAGGTGATGGATCTAGCGCATCGTCCGCATCTATTAGCTCAACTCAGCACCTCGCGTTAGATAATCATGGTGATCTGATCATACCGGCTGGCAATTTGATTCGCAAAATCGATTTCGATCTAAACATAACAGGATCAAATAACATCTGTTACACTGGTGCAACTACGCTGTCAGTACCATCTACTGTAACCGGCTTAACAAACACTAGTGGTGCATTAATTGCATGGTCGAGCAGTAACACTTCCATAGCTACTATTGACCCTGCTTCTGGTGTAGTTTCAGGTGTATCAGCAGGAGCTGTAACCATCACGTACCAAACGTCTGACTATGGCACATTTGCAGTATTTCCAATGACAATTTCCGGAATGCCAACGGTGCCTGCCATAAGTAGTATGGCCGGCTCAGTGTGTCCAAGCACTACCCTTGATTTCACTCTTTCTGGCGCACCTTCTGTACCTGGAATATGGAGTATTTCTGCAGTCGCACCACCTTATACAGGCTCGGACCTTGCCGTTATTGACGAACATACCGGGCACTTTGTACCTACCGCGGGATATTCCGTTCCAGGCACAGTAACGGTCGCCTATACTTCAACAAATGTATGCGGCTCAACCACTGTAACCAGAAACGTTAACATGCTTGTTTCAACTGGCACAATTACAGGTACAACCAGAGTCTGCGAGGGAAGTGCAGATGTAGCCCTTGGGGATCTAGCCGCTGGCACGTCAACGGGTTGGTCAAGTAGCAATACCGCTGTAGCAACAATTGACGCAACAACAGGCATAGTAACTCCACGCGCACCTGGGGATGCCACTATAACTTATACTGTTAATAATGTTTGTACTGCTGCTAGTGGCGTGAACACAATAACTGTCACCTTCACCGTAGACCCACTTCCAAATGCAGGAGCTATAATGGGCCCTTGGGAAGTCTGCGAAGGGTCTACAATAACCGTTAACAACCCACTTGGTGACGAACTTGGTGTCTGGTCAACAACAGCAGACTATGCAATTATTACCAGCTCAGGAAATACGTTGACAGGCGGAATTTATGCCAATGTATATGGATTTGCCGTTGGCACAAATGATATAAGCTATACGGTAACAAACTCATATGGTTGTACAGCAGCAAACGGCTGGATAATATCGGTCCGTCCAAGACCCTATGCTGGCGCTTTGCCTGATATAAACGTATGCGTGGGAGCTGACGTGCACGTGGTCAACACGACCGGAGATGAAGATGGAATTTGGTCAATTACGTTTACCGGAACTACTCCAGGTGCAGTACTTGGAGCAACAAGTTCCGTGGGACCAATTTACGCTAATGTCCATGGTGCGTCTACCGCTTCAACAACTGGCACAAACACTCTTAGCTACACAGTTACAAACGCATATGGATGTTCTGAATCGGTTTCCAAAGTAATTACAGTAAACCCACTGCCAGATCCCGGAACAATTACTGAAACATATGGTCGTTCTACAATTTGCGCACCGCACGGAATCTATTCGACACTAAATCTGAGTGACGCAGTAACTGGGGGAACTTGGAGCTCAAGCAATACAATGGTCGCTGCTGTCAGTACCAGCGGAGTAGTGAGCGGAACATCCTATTTAACACCGGGTACGGCAATAATATCTTATTCTGTAACCAACACTTGCGGAACTGGATATGCGATGTATAATATTACTGCTGAATCCAATCCTGACCCCGGAGCCATAACACCAGATGGAGGGTACACTTCAACAATTACAAGGACATCACCTACAAATATTGACGTTCATTTAGCTTCTTCGAGCTTAGGAACATGGAATTACACTGTTATCTCGGGAACAGCGTCAATAAATCTTACTCTAACTACTGGGACAGGGCGAGAAGTATCCAAGGGATCTTCCACTGGATCAGGCGAATTTGACATTACTTATACATTATCAAATAGTTGCGCAACTACGGCAGCACACTTTACAATTACTGTTGCTGCAGGAAGAGGAGTCGTAAGTGAAACGGGAGGTATTGAAGAATCAACGTCATCGCTAAAAACCTACCCTAACCCAACAACCGGAGTTGTAACCCTTGAATTGCCTGAACAAAATGACAATACAGAACTAATGATTTTTGATGTTAGCGGCAAGGTAGTTGAAACAAAAACAACCAACGAAGCAAAAATCAGCTTTGATATGTCTGGTTATTCAAAAGGTGTTTATATGATCCAGGTTAAATCTGGCGATCATACTTACACTGAGAAAGTTGTTTTCCAATAATCACATACCCAATATACCCAAGCCCCGGTTTTCTTCTGATCAATAAAAACCCAAAAAAGAAAAGTTTTGTTTCTTTTAAAAATTGGCTGCCCTGTTTAGGGTGGCCATTTTTATTTTCCGGCCGCGATTTCTTCAAACAGCAAGTAGCTCTTGCCATTGAATTGGATTTGCAGCTGAGGTTGCTTGTACCAAGGTTCTTTGCTGTTTGTTTTCGCGTGGGCTTGGATGTGCAGGTGGGGTTCGAGGCTCATGCCGGAGTTGCCGGCAAGGCCGAGTGGCTGGCCCGTTTTTACCGGTTCGCCCTGATGTACAAATACACAACCCATTTTCAGGTGCCCAAGGAAAATATAGGCACTTTCTGTTTCTATAATTACCTGATTGAGATTGGTGGGGCCGCGCTTGCGCGCGGGTGGAATATTGTCCGGATTACCGGACTCTGTTTTTAAAATGACGCCGTCACATGGGCTGAATATGGTATCTGCGAATATAGCATAGTCTTCCAGTCGCTTAGAAAAAATGCGAGTTGCCCTGTTTCCCGCTTTGTTCAGTTTTATAATATCCATTGCAAAAAGAGTCTTCCTGCCAAAATAATGGAATACGTTTGTCGGCAGGCCACTCCCACCCTGAAATACAAAGTAGGTTCCTGACTTGAATGGGAGGGCAAGCTTAATGACTCCGTAGGGTTTACCAGCGGTGCCTGTGAAATACAACGGACAAAGGATAATAAATACACAAGAAAAAAGCACGGACACCAGCCTACCCTTGCCTGAGGTCCGAACTTGAGTTTCGGCTTTTCTTACCAATGCCAGGGCGAGCGCAACGACAAAAATTAGTCCGAAAACATATTTCGCGTACACGGAAGCAAATACCCAAACACCGTACAGGTAGATAAATGCGGCGATAGAAACAGAAAGAACCACAAGTTGCCAGTTATGCCGGCCACTGCGCCGCGTGAGCCATAAGCTTGCGAATGCCACAATAAGTGTAAATACGAGCAGGCAATAAACAATCAGCATAAGAAGAAATTTACATAGTCTCAGTCATTTTCGGGCACTAGTTCTCTAAATTCTTGATCTCATTAAGCTTGTGCATCTCCAATATAGTAGTTTGGCCGTCATCGCTTTCGCGGTACATGGGGACAAATTTCGAGTTGAATTTCACTTCGTGATAGGCGTATGAGGTGCGTTGCAATACGGGGCTTGAGAAAACATCGTCGAAGCCCGTAATGAGTATATATGCTTCGAAGTCGCTGTTGGAGATATCCTCGTAAGTGTAACCTAGTAACGGACTATTTTCGTCGATGGGGTGTACTACGGTCCAGTTCATGGAGAGGCTATCTACCTTACTGCGTTCTAGTTGGAGTTCGTAGTATTTGTAGGTACTGTGGCCATTCTCCTCCACTTTCAAGCCTATATTTACTTTGATCTCTACATTGGTCAATATGTGATTGTCCTTGTAGGTTGCAAAACGAAACATGAGTGCGGTTTTATCGTGGTAGGGAGCAACGACTGCATTGTGGCTGAAAACCAGGTAGGACTTTGGCCGGGCGAAACGTCCGTATATGAGGCCGGTGGCTATCGCGAACGAAAGAAAACCAGTCAATGCTTCCATGGATGCGATAATGTTGGTTGCATCGCCAACAGGGTTTACACGTCCATAACCGACAGTAGTAAAGGTTTGCGTGCTAAAGTAAAATACCTCCCGGTATTTCCCCCATTCTGTAGTTGCAAGTAGCCCCCCGAAACCTGTAATACCGATACACAGGTAAGCAGCCGTAAACAGTAGATTAATGCCAAAGAAAACTGAAATCAGTAACAGAATAAATTTCCAGCCGGGCAGGTTAAGCATCTTTTGGTATATGCTTACTCTCCTAACAAGGGAGACACCCTCCCGGCGCAAGTTAAAAGTTCCATCCTTGTTAATAAACCGCCCGCCATAGGCGTTAGGATTGTTGCCAAAACCTGTGTCGTTGTTGGTTTTCAGAAAGGGGTTGATTCTCATTCGTTCGCGTTTTTACTACGAGTTCAGTGGGTAATGGATGTAATGACTACTTACCACAAAGAACACGAAGATATTCACAAAGGGCACTCCAAAGTGACTATCGGGATCGATGCAGACAAACTAAGAGCACAAAGTACAGTTAACTCAGGTACACCTAACCGCGTAGTTTACAACATTAAACCTGCCATTACGCCTTTAATTCAGTGAGTGCTTTTACCAATACATCGAGTTCTGCAGTTGTGGTGTATACATTTGGGGTTATGCGGCAACCATGAACGCCGGCACTATCAATTGCTACAGTGTATATTTTGTATTTTTTCAATAGCCTTACTGCAAGTTCAGCGGGCGCCATCCCCTTTATACCTACATTGGCAATTCCGCAGGAACGTGATTTGTCAGAAGGTGTATTAAGCACAACATTTGGTAGGTTTCTTACTTTATCGGTCCAATAATTTTGCAGGTAACGCAGGCGTGCTTCCTTTCTTTCGGCGCCAATTTTCTCGTAGAAATCAATAGAATAAGCTATTGCCAAATCGGTAGCCACCGGGTGGGTACCGGTATGGTTGAGCCTTAAAATATCATCTTCCTTCTTGCCGTCTTCGCCAAACAAGGGCCATATTTTCCCAACATTCTCCTTCTTTACATAAAGCATACCGGCACCCAGTGGCACACTCAGCCATTTGTGCAGGCTACAGCCATAGTAGTCGCAGTTGAGATCAGGTATCTTAAACTCGATGTGCGCGAATGCATGGGCACCATCTACCATTACGGGAACGCCCTTGCTGTGTGCCATATCGCAAATCTTTTTTATAGGCAAAATATGACCGGTTATATTGATCATATGACACACCATGAGTAGCTTCGTTTTGGGGGTTATGGCATTAGCATACAGTTGCACAATTTCATCATCGCTTTTGGGGTACATGGGAACGGAAACGATTTTATTTACCATGCCATATCGTTTGGCTACCAGACGGAACATATCAAGCATAGCGCCATAGTCTTGTTCTGCCATTACGGCTTCATCACCCTCCTGCCAATGTAAACCGCTGATGATCATATCCAGAGATTCGGTAGTATTTCGGGTAATGATAAGCTCGTCATCTTTACACCCTGCTACCCTGGCCAGCTTTTGTGCAGCGGCTTTCTTGTTGTCAAACTGCACGGTTCGCATATAGTATGCGCCATGCATATTTACTTCACGTATCTTTTCAATATAATGATCGAGTATTTCCTGCGGTAATATGCAATAATATCCGTTCTCCAGATTGATATAATCAGATTTCAATTTGTACCCCTGCCTGATGGTTTCCCAAAAATCTTCATTTTTAGCAACTGCTTCGGGTGACATATCGGCAACCGAGTCTACCAATTTACCCAATGCCGAAAACCCGGCAAGACCTGCCAACCCAAGCATTGAAGAATATTTAAGAAAAGAACGCTTATCCATTTCGTGATTTTATTAACACCACTAAATTATATAACCCTAATTTAAAAACGGCAATTAAAATTCTGGGGGATCACTTTCATTATTTACCGTTTGAGAATTTTCTCTCTCAACCTGAGAAAAGGCTTCTCTATGGCTACGTGTAAAAGTGAACCACCCAAAAGTGCAATCATGATACAACAAATAAGCACTACAAGGCTATCTGGCTGGAAGCCGCAAAAATAGAGCAACTCCCTTACCAGACTGTTGAGTTGTTTATGTGTAAGGTAGATGCAGTAGGCCGCTGTTGCCAGTGATCGCGCGCCCCACACCTTAGACCGGGATAAAACACAATTTTGGCTGAGGGCGGCCATAACGATCAGCCCAAATGAAAGTGCCACCAATGGGAAGCCGAATACGGATGCCCGAAAGCTTATGAGAGGAGCGCAAATAAAATAGAAAGCAGTCAGCAATGCAAGTCCGGCCCCGAGCAGCCAATTTCCGAACTTCGAGATCTGCTGCCACAATTCCGGTTTGAAATGATATACACCCGCAATGGATACGCCAGCCAGAAGCCCATCGAGCCTGTTATAGGTTGGGTAGTATACCTTTTCAAAATACTGTGGTGTAGCGTCGTGCCACACAGGTCCATCAACAAAGGGAGCTATAAAATGATCATAACAATTATAGCGGCTGAGTAGCCCGGCTACAAACAGAACGAGGACAACAGAGAGGCCAATATACCTCGACTGGACAGACAGAATTACAGTTAATATTAGCGGAAGCAAGAGGTAAAATTGCTCTTCGATGCACAGCGACCACGCGTGGCTAAATGCGCCATGCACCATGTAATTAAGCCCAAAGTTCTGGGTAAATGTAAGATACCTCCATAGGGGCGCCAAACCTTCCCTTTCTGCAAACCAGGGAAAAATAAAATACATGACCAGAACAAAAAGATATGCAGGCATGATCCGGAAAAAGCGTCGCAGGTAAAAGGATTTGAAGTCAATCTTTTGCCCCCTAACCATACTTTGCATGAGCTGGCCACCAATAAGAAAGCCACTAAGCACAAAAAAAAGATCGACACCAATCCAGCCAAAGCGCCCCATAGCATCAACCCACTTCCCGCACCCGGTTTGCCGGTAATGCCAGAAAAAAACCAGCGTTATAGCGAGCGACCGCAACAGATCGAGGCCCGGCATTCTCCTGCTCAATTCCTTGCGACCTGCCCCTTCCACCAATGACATTGTGTGATATTGAGATTATGCAGATAAAGGTAATTCAAACGAGATGAAAAACATTGACAGCAAAGGCAATCCAATGTTCACAAAATTGTTGGCACGGTTTTTATAAATATTGAAATAATATGCATAAATTTTTAAAAATCACCCTCTGGACCGTAGGTATCATACTATTACTGTTATTGGGTGGTGTTGTATATCTCAATTCTCCTTTTGGGCAAAATTTTGTGCGTGCAAGGCTTGAATCATATTTAAAAGGCAAATTAAAGACAGAAGTAAGGATCGGGGCACTAGGATATGGACTGCCGAAATTCATTGTGCTGAAAGATGTTTTATTTTTAGACCAATCGCACGATACACTTTTGGCAGCGAAATTACTTAAGGTAGACATTGCCATGCTGCGACTGCTGCACAAAGAAATATCTGTCCAGGAAGTAACCTTGTCTGGCATTCATAGTCATATTCACAGAAATCTACCAGACACAACATTTAATTTTACCTACATCATTAACGCGTTTGCAGGCAAGCCGAAGGCACCAAAAACAACTCCAAAAACCGACAAGCCATCTGCTTCCTTTAAAATTGAACTAGATAAAGTTAAACTAGACGACATCCATTTCCGGTTCGATGATATTACGGGTGGAACGGCATTCGCAGCAAACCTGAATCACCTGGATCTGCGATTGAAAGATATCGATCTGGATGCTCTATCCTTTCATGTAAAAGAGCTTGATATTTCGGGCCTACAGTCAACTTTTAATCAGGACACCTCGTACCTGCCAAAGCACCCCAAGGACACGAGCACTACTCAATTCAAACTTATCGCGGACAATGTACATTTAGAGCAGGTAAAATTCAATTACGGCGACAAACAGAACAATTTGTTATTTGGTATTGAGCTAGGCGACCTCGCGCTGCAACTGAAACAGTTCGACCTTGCAAAAAACACCGTAGATATTACAAAAATAGTGATCAACAACACCACATCGGTTTTACTGATGGGTAAGCACAATGTGATTGCTGCAATTGCTGATACATTGGCAAATGCAGTACAAACTAACGGCTGGCATATTTCAGGGAAGGATATTCAGCTTAACGGAATTGCTTTCAGGATGGACAATGAGAATGCCCAAAGA
>CANCOG010000038.1 GCA_947379685.1 Flavipsychrobacter stenotrophus
GACACAAATGGTATCATTACTACTGTTGCAGGTAATGGAACATCCGTTTTTGCGGGTGATGGTGGCCCTGCTACAGCCGCGAGTTTCCAAAACCCTGATAATGTAGCATTTGATTCTATTGGTAATATGTATATTTCGGACTGGCAGAACAACCGGTTGCGCAAGGTTGATACATTTGGAATAGTTCGGACTATTGCCGGTAATGGTAGCATCGGCTTTGGCGGGGACGGCGGTCCGGCAACTGCGGCCGGGCTTTCAGTTGGCACATTCCTTTTTGACCGGAAGGGCAATATCCTGCTTGGTGACCCTTATAACCACAGGATTCGAAAGATAGATACCGCCGGAATTATAACCACTTTTGCGGGGAATGGCACCGCGGGCTTTGCGGGTGATGGTGGCCCGGCATCAGCTGCAACATTTTACAGCCCTGACTTTTTGATATATGGCCCAAACGGGAGTATTATTTTATCAGATGAACTTAATCATAAGTTGAGAAAGATAGATACGAACGGAATCGTGTCGACAATTGCCGGAACCACCGAGGGGTTTAGTGGTGACGGAGGCCCTGCGAGTGCTGCCCAATTTAACTATCCTACCGGTATGGCTTTTGACGCTTCGGGTTATTTGTACGTTGCTGACCTTTGGAACAACAGAATCAGAAGAATTCAATTTCCGGGCATGGCAACTACAGTTGGGGTGAGTGCCGTGATGGCGGGGCTCTTGCCTGTCATCTATCCTAATCCGACCACTGGTTTGATCCACATTCTCAATTTAAAATCCGGCACCAAGTACATGTTGATGGGTATTGGAGGAACGGTTGTTATATCTGGTACTTTTGAGAACGGCGAGGGGACGCTTTCTCTGGAACAACTTGCCCACGGCTCATACATTTTGACTCTAACTGATAAAGATGGTGGATTCGACCGGTCAGTTATCGTGAAAGAGTAGTTAGTATTGGTCATTTGACCTGAGCTCTTGAGGTGTTTCAATCTTGTGGAACAATTTGGTGTTTTTTTACCCCTGCTCTGTAAGGGTGGTCACCTTATCGGGCAATGCACAAGTTTTTAAACAGTATCCTACCTTTGCGCTGCAAAAATTATTTGCGGCTTTATGAAGAAAACTATTTTATTCCTGTTGTTGTTAGCAGGCTTGTCTGCGCTTTCGGGCTTTCTGATGTCGGAGATGTCGTGGATAGGGCGTGTGGGTATTAATTTGATGCACAAGGAATATAGGTTTCTGAAGGTATGGTGGCAGGGGGCGGCTGTTGTATATGGCGTTCTTTTGGTGTTATTTGGTATACAATCTGTTTTGCACAGGGCCGCTAATATTTGGGTGGCGCGGTTGTTGCACGTTGTGTTTCTGGCAGGGGCGGTTGGTGGATTGTATTTAACCAATGCCGATTTTTCTGATGACTTTTCGCATAACCTGCTTAAGCAGCGCTTTCACATGGGAGCCTATTTATTTTGGGGTGGCTGGATGCTGATCAGCTTGTTTTTTCTGGCTAAAAAGCAGAAAAGGGCGCCACTAGCTACAGATGCAGGTAGTACGGCGAGAGCAGATCAGTAAACTGCGGAGTATACTGGTCGTTTTGGTCTTTTATCACCAATTCTTCATCTAAAGATGTATTGTTTCCAGTCTTGCTGAATAATGCCACTATCCTTTTTACCGGTGCCCCGTGCCTATGCCTGATTGACAGCTTCCTTAGTGTTTTCCATCCTTTTTGGGCGGCCAATTCTTCCATCAGGTTGTATTCATCGGCAGGCAGAATGATGGAGACATAGCCTGTTGGTTTAAGCAGTTTTTCGAAACACAACAGCAGATCGGCATAGGATAGTGACAGGGTATGCCTGGCTGCATTCTTGCTTTGTGATTGGCCGAGCAAGCTGTTGTTGAAGAAGGGAGGGTTGGTAATAATGAGATCATATGGAGTAGGTTGAGTGTATTCCCTTACGTCCGCTTCCAGTACATTTATTCTGTTGGCCCAGAGCGAATTGCTGCAGTTAGTCCGCGCCTGCATTGCGGCCTGCGGCTCTATTTCAATAGCGTCAATGATGACAGAAGGGTTTGCCTGTGCGAGCATGAGGGAAAGCAGGCCGGTACCGGTTCCAATGTCCAGAATGCTGCTAACGCCAGAAGATACAGGCGTCCAGGCACCTTGTATACAGGCATCAGTTGTTACCTTCATGGCACAATGTCCCTGATCTATCCGAAATTGCTTAAACTGGAAGTAGTCATTCCCTTTTACCATGTGGCGCGTGCGCTTGGGCTTGTAGAAAGGTCGGCGAGTTGTCCGCTTAAGAATTTGTAATAGCCGGTGATGCCTATCATAGCTGCATTGTCAGTACAATATTCAAATTTAGGTATATAAACCTGCCATCCGTTTTTTACGCCCGCTTCCTGAATCGCTTTTCTTAGTCCGCTGTTGGCAGAAACGCCGCCAGCAATACCAATATGCTTAATGCCAGTGTCTTTAGCAGCTTTTTCCAGCTTAGTCATCAACATTTTGACAATGGTGTATTGTGCGGAAGCACAGATATTGATTACGTTTTTCTCAATGAAATCCGGATCTAGCTTCTTTTGAGCCTGAAGGAAGTACAGGATGGAGGTTTTTATGCCGCTAAAGCTGAAATCGTACCCCTTCATTTCGGAAACGGGAAACTTGAATGCGAGCGGGTCACCCAGTTTTGCATTTTTATCGACCAAGGGACCACCGGGGTAGGGCAGGCCCAGCATTTTCGCCACTTTATCGAATGCTTCTCCAGCCGCATCGTCAATTGTCTCGCCTATTACTTCCATGTCCAGGTAATCTTTGCAGAGGACGATCTGGGTATGGCCACCCGAGACAGTCAGGCATAAAAACGGGAACGGCGGGTTAGCTTCAATAAAGTGAGCCAGCACATGTGCCTGCATGTGATGCACTGCAATGAGCGGGATATTTCTTGCCTGAGCGAAGCCCTTGGCAAAGCAAGCGCCTACAATTAATGACCCGATAAGTCCCGGGGCCTGTGTGAAAGCGACTGCGGTAATTTCATTTTTAATGATCCCGGAATCTGCTATTGCGGCATCTACTACCGGTGCGATATTTTGCATATGTACCCGGGAGGCGAGCTCTGGCACCACGCCACCAAAGCGCTCATGCACGCTTTGCGTTGCGATGACATTGCTCAATACGTGGCCGTTGCTGATGATTGCAGCGCTGGTCTCGTCGCAGGAAGATTCGATAGCGAGTATGTTTATTTTATCTGACATTATAAAGTAATGGCGTGGTTTTTGTCGTACAAATATATGCTGGTGTGGATTACCAAGGAATAACTTTCCGCTTAAAGATAATTTAATACTATTTTATGAGGCGGGGCGGTTGTTTTTAACAGAAAGTTATTTATCTTTGATGAACTACAAAGCGGGTTATCGCCGGGGGCTTTATGTTCCCGGAGGAAAGTCCGGACAGTATAGGGCAGCGCACTACCTAACGGGTAGGCATTCCGCGAAAGATGGAGTTGACAGATAGTGCCACAGAAAATTACCGCCCCACTTTTTCGGGGTAAGGGTGAAAATGTAGTGTAAGAGACTACGATGTATATTGGCGACAAAGTATATGGGTAAACCTTGCGTGCTGAAATGCCAAATAAGCAGGCGATTGAGGGCGGCTCGTCCGATGTCTGTGGGTTGGCAGCTTGAGGTGTTGCGTGAGCAGCATCCCAGATAAATGATAGCCATTCGGCCTTCGGGTTGGATACAGAATCCGGCTTATAGTTTTGTAGTTTTTTTAGTAAAAGAGTATTTTGTTTAATAGTAAATTGTAACAATAACAGTGGCTTTTGGAAGTGGAATTGTGATTTAATTGTTAATTGGGTTGTTTTTTCGGAAACAATGTTTAAATTTGTGTACCATGTTGAGAAAAATGAAAATAACACAGAGAAAGGCGAGGGTTAGCTTGTTGCCAATTTTGATGTTCTTAGTCTTCACAGCTTTGCCATTTATTACTTTGGCGCAGGCGGATTTTGAATCATCATTGGACGCAGCTGGAACCGGGACGGATGGGAGTCTTCATGAAGCTCCGATTGATGGGGGTACTGTTTTCTTAGTACTTGCAGGTGTGCTGTTTGGTGTTTATAAGCTATATAAGATAGCTCAAAGTAGAAATAATATTGCATTGTCTAATTAATTCCAATAGGAGGAAATTGGGGCTTTTTGTCCATATTTAATACTTCATTTTTTACCACCAAAAAGTATACACCCTAAAAATACTTGAGTCAACTAACTGAATCACTCTGTGATTTGTTAGTTGACTTTTTGCGTTTGTTAGAATTTGATATTGTTTTTTGGGTTTAATAGGAAGTCTGGGGGAGTATGGATGCTGGTTTTTAATTGATTTTATGATCGAATTTTCAGAAGTACAGACGTACGGGTGGGTTTTAAATACTATTGGATTTGTTGGTTGCCTGGTTCTCCTGCTGCTAGGCTGGAGATTTTTTGCGAAAAAGGTCTATATGTTTTTGCTCATTCCTTTTGTTTTACTTGCTGTCTTTTTTATGATGTTCCGGCTGGAAACAAGAATAGATGCTGCCGGAATCCACTATCGCATGTTTCCCGCTGAGTTGCACGAAACGACTATTCCGTGGGGTAGGGTCGATCGCCTGCAAGTGAGGAGTTATATTTTGCAAAGTAGAACCACTCAGAAGTATAATACTTATTCTATTTTCGACAAATATGGGTTGTACATTACGCTGAATAGTGGCGATGGGAGAGTTGTGGTATTGGGGACGAAGAAGCCCGAGGAGCTTAAGAAACAAGTTATGCTGATTACCCGTTCTATGCGGCGTTAAGTAGATAGTCGTAAGTCGTGAGTCGTGAGTAGATAGTCGTTAGTTGGGAGTAAAAACTATAGGAATTAAGGCTGCAAATTCCTCTTTATTCAACTTCAGCCATCTGTTTGTTTTATAGACTAACTTATGAAGAGATCAGATATTCGGCTGGTGATAATTGTATTGTCAATTGCTGGCTTAGTTGTTGTCCTGCCGTTTGTTGGTTTCTTTCTTATTCATTGTGGTGGCGAGGATATTGCACCTAGACATTTTAATGGTGTAATTTCTGGTAAGTTTGAACATCAGGAACGTGGTGAATGTATTGTTGTGGCGGGTAACGGAAAGTTTGATACCATTAGAGTATGGGACACACGGATGTTTCCAATTTACAAAGAATCATTGATCGGGGATTCGCTTATTAAATTTGAGGGAGCCAGGTCAATTTTGCCGAAGCGTAAGGATACAGTCAGGGAATATGAGTATCCTGTATTTAAGTATGATTGAGTCCAGTTTTAACGAAAATCTATTCTGAAGTTCAGGCCAATTTTAAGAGTTTTCATCCAAATTTTATTCTGCGAAAAAAATATTTGCTAAAACTATAAAAATAGTTTTACCTTTGAACTATAAATGTAGTTTTAGATGAAAACGCTGACAAAGGCAGAGGAAGAAGTAATGAAGGTGCTCTGGAAACTAGGTAGTGGATTGCTGATGGAAATTGTTGAAAAAATGCCGGAACCACAGCCGCATAAGAATACCGTCGCTACTATTCTCAAAACGTTGGTTGATAAGCAGGTTGTTTCCATTGAGCACCTGGGGCGGATACACAGGTATCACCCGCTGATCTCGAAAGAAGCATACTCTGACAAGACACTTACACAAATGGTAAAGGGGTACTTTGAAGGGTCGTTCAGCAATGTGGTTTCCTTCCTTGTCGATGAAAAGAAGCTTTCAATCCAGGATCTGGAGTTATTACTCAAAGAATTGAAAAACAAATAAAGCGTTTTTGTATGGACGGTGTTTTGTTGTTTTTAGGGAAAAGTATTGCTGTAAGTGGGCTTCTTACCGGTTGGTATTGGCTGGGTTTACGAAATAGGCGACTGCATCAGTATAACAGGTTCTTCCTGTTGTTCACATTGTATGCCAGCATTCAATTGCCTTTGCTGCATTTTCATTGGTTTGCTTTACCTCCGTCGACCTCCGTCGCTGCGACTACCGGTTTTTCCTTAATACGAGTGATGAATGACGCAGAGGGGGATGTGTTGTCAACGACCTTGCAACAGAGTGAAGCAGCTATCAACTGGCTGGAGCTAATTGCCCTGATTGCCATTGGTATCAGTTGTGTGCTGCTTGTCCTTTTGTTTGTAAAGGCTGCAACAGTTATTAAAATCAGCAGACGAAACCCTCATACCATTGTTAATGGGACGGAGCTGGTTGTAACTGAACATCCGGCGGCACCGTTTTCTTTTTTGCATATGTTATTCTGGCGCCAGGGTATGTCGTGGGAGAATGAAAATGGACTTCTTGTATTGCGTCATGAGGCAACACACATCGAGCAGCGCCACACTTATGATAAGCTGGTGTGCCAGGTATTTACCTCTGTTTTTTGGTTCAACCCCTTTTATTGGCTGATTCAAAAGGAGCTGGGCATGATACATGAATTCATTGCCGACGAAAGGGCAGTGGCCGGCAGTGACACTAAGGCCTTTGCGAGCATGCTTTTGTATGCACATGATGGTGGTAAACATCTAGACATCGTTAATAGTTTTTTTTCATCACCCATAAAACGCAGATTGATCATGTTACAGAAATCAAAAGCCATCAGGCATTCAGCACTCAGGCGTGCCATCGTGTTACCCATTATTGCTTCGGCAGTTTTATTGTTTTCCATGGGGACCCGGAAAATAGGTCCCCATGTACCGGAGATTGGGCCCGTTGAACGGGCTGAAAAGAAAATCATACTTGTGGTTGATGCGGGCCATGGTGGGCAGGACTATGGGTGCAGCAAGGGGGCACTTTCAGAAAAAGAGCTTAACCTGAAAGTTGCCCGCCGCATCGCCGACCTCGCGCCGCAGTTTAATGTGGAAGTTCATTTGACCAGGAGCGGAGATGAAGGGCTGTCGTTGAAGGAGCGAGTAGCTGTTTCAGATAAATGGCATGCCGATGATTTTATCTCCTTGCATATTGCTGACGAACCCGTTGGAGAAAAGGAAATGAACGATCAGGGATTTGGCATTGTTGTTTCCAGCAATGCGAATATATCAGCCAGCAAAAAAATGGCCATGAACGTATTGGCCAGAACCCTTCCTGTAAGGAACCAAATCACGCCTGATAGCAAGGGGCAGGTAAGTACCCGGGAGAGCATTTATGTATGCCGTCATAATTCTGCACCGGGGATTTTGGTGGAACTTGGAGATATAAAAAACAAGGCTCAAATGGAAATGCTTACAGACGATTCAAAGCTTGACCGGCTGTGTAGTGCCATACTCCAAGGGGTTGTTGCTACTCATAAGAGCTAACTATGATGTACTTTCGAAAGTGAAATTAACTTTAACACAAAGGCTACGTTGTGGTTCACAAACCTGCCTGTCGGCAGACAGGGGGCACAATGTTCTGCATTTTGAGAATAACCTAAGAGCACAAAACACTGCTAATGCAATAATCAAAACTATTCCGTTCGCAGTAAATAACGGCTGGCCCGCCAGTAGCAGCTTCCTGAAAGCACGGGCGACTAAAATGTACGCACTAATTTTATGAATAATCCAGGTTAATCACTTTCGTAATTTTACCTGCATTAGTTCGTTTCATTTCATTGTAAATACTACTCTGCGGTTGTAGGCCCGGCCTTCCGGGGTAGAGTTGGTTTCTATTGGCTGGGTGGCTCCAAAGCCAAAGGGTCTGAGCCTTTCGGGTTCAATGCCGGCTACTGTAAGGTATTTCTTTACCGCGGCAGAACGTGCTTGCGATAGTTGCATATTGTGCGATGCGGAGCCTTCATTATCTGTATGTCCGGCTATTTCCAGTTTTACTTCCGGATGTTGTTTTAACCAGGCCGCGAAACTCATCAGGAAGGAAAAGCTCTCCTTCCTGATGACGGCTTTGTCGATATCGAACATAATTGCGCGGGTAGTAAATTTCTTGTCGGTAAGCAGTGTGTTGAAATTGCTTTTTTGCCCTGCAGACTTGATGCTGATATTTTTATACAACATCCGGTCGTATTTCCCGAACGATAGCTGTAGGAAATTGAAGGAAGTATCCGTAAACGCTATAAATGGTTTTGGCGTAATGATATAGCAGGCGGTATATTTTGGTTTGTGTAACAACATCGCATGGTGCCAGGCAGAGTAGTTGAATCCTTGAGAGAAAATTGCCCGAGCAATCTTTTTGCGAAAGGTATCAACGTATGGTCTTTTGAACGGATCAGTATTGCCGTAGGAGTAATGTGGCCAGTAGTCTTCAGGGAACGGGGTGAGCGTATCCGTCCTTGTTTTTGTGGTTGTTTCAGTGGAGATTACTGTGTCTACTTTTTTGGTTACAGATTCTAAGATGAAATCAAATTCTATGATAAAGCTATCGGGCAGTTGCAATGGTTGTCTGTTCACTACAGGGGAAATGTAGTATACACCTGCCCAGCCTATGTTCAGTGTTTTGTCGCCGTTCCATGTTTTAATATTGGCCAGGTAATCGTTCTTAGGTCGGGTTGAAAAATGATCGCGGATGATCCATTGTGAGGGATAATGCCCTTCCGTGTCAACTTTAAAGTCATCATGAAATAGAATGTCGCTGTAGGTTGTTCGGATTGCCTGTAGGGCAGTATCAGCTGCACTACTTTTCTTTTGGCCGTATCCAGATCCGAACCCCGTTAGCAACAGGAGGGTAAAAAATAACCATTCACAAAAAGGGTATATTCTCCGGGCCATATGCATTTACCTATTTAACGGTGTCACCAAAATTAGCAAAAGTTCAGTTTCCGGTGACTGCCCAAAGTATACAAGTATCAGTCATGCCAGAGTGTGGGTATTTTCTTTATTTTTACTCCTGTATGCTATCTTTCAATATGATGCCTGGTAAAAAGCTTTTTCGTTTTGTTTTCGTTGCAGCCCTTCTCTGCTCCCTCCCGGGTGTTTTATCAAAAACTTTTGCCCAACCGAAAGCAGTACCGTACCTGCACGTGTGGCCCGACCCGAACAAAGGTAAAATATTGCCGAACGATGCAGGTTCTTCGATCAATGGCCCGACGACCACTGTCGATCAGCACCTTATTGGCCGGGTCTCGAAGGCTAAGTATCGTTATTTTATCGTACATGACAATGACTCCACTAAAAAATCCAAGGGTGGGAGTCGAGTTGTCTACTTCAATGGGCTTGGTAATTTAGTGGAACAAAAGTTCTATGATACGCTTTCGACTGTGAGTTTATACTGGCATTTTATTTACAAGAGCGATCGGCTCCAGAATTGGAATTACATTGTTAACGGAGCGAGGGCGAAAGAGGAAAGCCACTGGATGAGTTACGATGATAATGGACGAAAAACTGAAGAGCGGGTATATATAGTGCCAGTAAAAGATTCATTTAAAATAGCCTTTAAATATGATGAGCGAGGCAACCTGAAGCAGGAAGCTAATTATAACATGGATCCGGCAAAAAGCAAAATTGTTTACTATAGCTATGATGTTAAGGGTAACCAGATTGCCAGTGTGGCCACCTCGGAAGCAACGCCGCTGGTGACTACATGGTACCATATGCGGGCGAAGTACAATGCAACAGGCAGTAAGACAGAATGGGTATATTATGAGCAAAAGGATTCATCGGATATCGAAAAAATGTTCATGACCTATAATGAAGCAGGGCAGTGTATCGAAACCCAAGACTACCAGGGCGGTAAGCTGGACATGAAGGTCAATTATAAATATGACTCGATTGGCAATACCCTGGAAAAGCTCTGTTATTCACCTGCGCTCAATGAAGAACTCAGCGTTTTTTATGTATACCAATACGATAAGAAAGGAAACATCATCAGACAGGAGGATTATAAGCTCCGGGATGGGAAAAAGGAACTGGTTGGGATAGCCGATGCGGTTTATGAGTATTATTGATTTTATGAATGTTGTTGCAGTGAATATTTTTCGTGGCACGATTTTTTAAGGAAATGATGTTTGCTCTAACCCATTGTGCGAAATGGGTAGCGGTTGTTTATTTATCTAATAATATTTGAAGCATGCAGGTCACAGAATTTTTGAATGAAAATCCCCAGTCGATGGGGAGTGATCTATTGGCCGAATTGCAGGGGCATACCCATTTCTACAATAAGGTTGTACACCAGTTGCCCGCGGCAGTTTACGCCTGCAATGCGGAAGGATACGTTACCTTTTACAACGATGCTGCAGCTAAATTATGGGGAAGGAAGCCAGAAATTGGGCGCGACCTCTGGTGCGGTTCGTGGAAAATATTTGATTCTGATGGGGTAACGCCAGTTGAATTATCCGAATGCCCAATGGCCGTAACACTTCGAGAGGGAAAGCCAGTAAGAGGAGTGGAAGTAATAGTAGAATGCCCCGATGGGACCAGGAGAAATGTTGCTCCTCATCCCGATCCGCTTTTTGATGAAGCGGGAAAAATGCTGGGAGCAGTGAATCTTTTGGTAGATATTACACCGTTGAAACAAAAGGAAAATGCGCTTCGGGAAAGTGAAACGCGTTACCGGCAGATGGCCGAGGAACTGGAAATAAGGGTGGCTGAAAGAACCGAGGAGCTCAGTATAGCCAACATGGCATTGCAGCGCAGTAATGCAGAACTGGAACAGTTTGCACTGGCTGCATCGCATGATATGCAAGAGCCGCTACGCAAAATAATAACTTACTGCAAACTCGTTGAACAGGAAGCGGATGCTGATAACGGTAACGCTCAGGCTTATATTGAGAAGATAATGCGCTCCAGCGAGCGCATGGGCACTCTTATCAAGGATATTCTGAACTATTCAAGGCTCATTCATATCGACGAGCAATTTGTGCCGACAAACCTTAATGTAGTATTGAAACGGGTACTTGAAGATCTGGAACTTGGGCTGCAACAGCGCGAAGCGGTACTGAAGATTGATGACCTGCCCACGGTGCGGGCCATACCCGTGCACATGGTTCAACTCTTTTTTAACCTGATTGGCAACAGCCTGAAATTTTGCAAGCCGGCTGTGCCTTGCGAGTTGAGAATTACTGCCAGCACACTTCACCTGGAGGACGCAACTAAACTTGGGCTGAGTGACGATCATAGCTATTGTGAGATCATTGTTACGGATAATGGAATTGGATTCGATCAGGAATTTGCGGCCAATATTTTTAAGATATTCAACCGGTTAAACGCCCGAGATAAATACGAGGGTACCGGCATTGGGCTGGCACTCTGTGAAAAAGTTGTGAGCGTACATAGTGGCGTGATATTCGCAGTTTCAGCTGAAAATATGGGAACCAGCATGCACGTTGTTTTGCCCCTTGCTGGTTGAGCCATCCAATCCTGACATGGCGATTTTAGGCGGCGGATCATAGGCCCTTAAATCTTTACACCCCAAAGTGGGGGATTTCTTGGTCGATTGTTGCTTGTAATTATAGTTGCCGTTACTGGCAATACTAAATGACGTTGCTCATTTCTATATTTGTTTCATGATCATCATTACAGAAACTCGTGACCCGGAGCTTTTAGCCCGTCTAAACGAAGATGTCCAGAACCTGCATTATCAGTTGCACCCCGAAATATTCAAGCCTTACGACCGGGAGGGAGTGGCATTGTTTCAGCAAGTGGCCCTACAAGATCTCAATGCAAGAGCCTTTGTGGCATTGCAAGATGAGGTGCCGGTGGGCTGCATGCTTTGCTTTATTCGGGAGGCAAAGGAAAATGCTTTTCATTATGCTATTCGTTCTGTTTATGTGGACCAGATTTCAGTTCTTTCTGCATACCGCCGTTCAGGTGCCGGAAAAATGCTGCTGCAAAGGGCAGAACAGCTGGCGCAAGAGATGGGCATAAAAAGGCTGGAACTCGATCACTGGAGCACCAACACAGTGGCTGCTACCTGGTTCAGGAAAAATGGCTACAGTTTATTTAAAGAGCGGCTTTTTAAAACTATTGCGTGATGATGAGCATAACATCATAATAGAGAAATGAGAATTGCCAACATCGAATTATTGCGGGTGCCTGACCTATATTTTTTTGAGCGTAAAACTTATGGTTGCACCTTTTCCGGTTTTGGAGTCAACAGAGATGGTGCCGCCCATTTTTTTAGTCAGCCTGCTGACGGCAGGGAATGCGATTCCTGTTTTTGGGGTCGGGTCTTGCTTGATTACCTGAAATACGTTGAATAACACAGGTATGTCCTCTCCAGCAATTCCAGATCCGTTGTCTGACACTCCAATCCTGTAAAACTCGTTATCTTCGGCAAAGGAAATATTGACCTTACCATTGGGCTTATCCTGATGGAGCAGTGCACTTTCCAGAAGTATACTCAAAATTTGTAATAATGCTGGCTTGCAGGTTGTAATCATTTTTTTACCCTTGGGATAACTCACCTTAATGACGGCAGGTGGATTAAGCTCATCAATTATCCCCCGAATCATTTCAACGAAATCAAATGCTTCCTGATTGACGGTGATGATCCGTGTTGTGCGCTCGTATTCCAGCATCCCGTCAATGAGTTTGCTCAACTTATAAGAGCAGGTCATTACGTGGTTGAGGTACATGAGATTTTCTTCATTAAGCATTGCTACATTTTCATCCATGAAGAAGTGTACCAGCGAAATAATATTGTGCAAGGGGCTCCGCAGGTCATGCGCTGCAGTGGAAGCGAGTTCTTTGGCTTCTTCCTGGTTGGCGATCAATTCGCTGTAAGCGCCTTTCAGCAGGCGTTCGCTTTTTCTCAATTCCAGGAGACTCGTTACCTGCCGGCCAAGTGCCTTAAGCGAGGCAGTTTGCTTTTGGTTTAACTTGCGTGGCACAAAATCGATGACACAAAGTGCACCGACTGCATTGCCCTCAGCTGAAATAAGTGGGATGCCCGCATAAAAAACGATGTTCGGGCTAGAGGTTACCAGTGGGTTTTCTGTAAATGCGGGGTTCTTCCGTGCGTCCGGAACTACAAAGATGCCTTTTGCACTCTTTAATGTATGTGTACAAAACGATAATTCAATTGGTGTTTCAGTAATTTCCAGGCCATGTGTAGCTTTGAACCATTGTCGTTTGTCGTCGATAAAGGAAATCAGGGCAACAGGTGCCTCACAAATTTCGCTGGCCAGTAATGTAATGTCATCAAACGCCTGTTCCCTGGGTGTATCCATTATTTTGTAGTCTTTCAGGTTCGAAAGACGCTGGATATCTTCATAAGGAATGGCTGTTTGAATCATAATCAATTACACAAATGACACTTAAATGTACAAAATTACCTTTACTTTTTGTTGATAAAAAATTTTATCGGGCTCAAACGTCACAAATCTACGACAGGTAAAGGTAGGGAGCATAAAAGAACCTACTGATTATTAATGTGTTAATGAACTGCTAGCCGACCAATGTGGCGCCGGATCGCACTTCATGCCTCCACAAATCAACAAATCGAACTGTGTGTGAGCAAAACGAAGTTAAATAAATTTTAGCTTTCGTGAGAAGTAATCTTGTTTAATTTTGCGACAATTAATTTAGACAAGACCATGTTGCGAATAGTATGTACATTTTTTTTGCTCATTGCCGGATTTGAAGCTTTTGCACAAACAGGCACAATTACCGGAACCGTAAAAGATAAATTAAATGACACCTTGATCTCGGGTGCTGTTATAACGCTTGATGGTACTGGTTTTTCGAGTCAGAGTGACAGTAATGGCAGATTTTCGCTGAAGGCGATTCCTGCGGGATCGTACAACCTGGTAGGGCAGGCCATGGGGTATGAAAAGAAATACCTGTACAATGTTGTGGTATCCTCGGGTAACGAGCAGATAGTGACTGTAGACCTGCAGGACAACAGCCGGAAGACACTCGGAGAAGTGGTGATTCGCCGCAACCCTTTTACACGTAACGCGGAGGCGCCACTATCAGTACAGAGTCTTTCGGCCCAGGAGATCAAGAGCAACCCCGGAGGCAACTTTGATATTTCCAGGGTGATTCAGGCCTTCCCAGGTGTTGGTGGTACTTCGGGTTCGGTGGGAGGGTACCGCAACGACCTGATCATCAGGGGAGGAGCGCCCAATGAGAATGTGTACTACCTCGATGGGATAGAGGTTCCGGTGATCAATCATTTTGCAACCCAGGGGTCAGCCGGCGGGCCAACGGGTATCATCAATATTTCCTTTATTCAGGATGTAAACCTGTACACCAGTGCGTTTCCGGCAAAATATGATAAC
This sequence comes from Flavipsychrobacter stenotrophus, assembly GCA_947379685.1. GTDB lineage: Bacteria > Bacteroidota > Bacteroidia > Chitinophagales > Chitinophagaceae > Flavipsychrobacter > Flavipsychrobacter stenotropha_B. The sequence continues at coordinate 14,173 of CANCOG010000038.1, forward strand.
CCGCTCTCCGGTGTATTGCAACTTAAGCAAAGAGAGGCCAACCCCGATAAAATCCAGAACAATTTCAGGCTGAGTGCTACTGAGTTCGCATGGTCGGCCGATGGCCCTATTAATGATAAATTATCTTTCCAGGTATCGGCCAGAAAATCATACCTGCAGTTTTTGTTCCAGGCGCTGCAGATACCCATCCAGCCCGATTACTACGATTTTCAGTATAAGCTGAATTACAAGATCAATAAGAAGCTTACATTTTTTACATTGGGAATAGGTGCCATTGATAAGTTCAGTTTCCTTACACCCGATAACCTTACGCCGGAAAATGTGTACATCCTGCATTCTAATCCATTAATAAAGCAATGGAGTTACACGAATGGTTATGGACTGAAGAAGCTAATTGATAAGGGTTTCTGGAACCTGACCTTTAGCCGCAATATGCTCAATAACCAACTGGACAAATACCTCGATAACCAAAACCCAACGGAAGCCAATCGTACCCTGAAATTGCACTCGGTAGAAGCAGAGACAAAACTGCGCTTCGAAGTGAATAAATTCGCAGGCAAGTGGAGCTACAGTTATGGTGCTATGGCCCAGAACGACAAATACACGAATGATCTTTTCCTGCGTTACCGCAATGCAGTAACTGATACCAATGGCAACCTGATTAGCCCAGCCGTTAATATTAAGAGCAATACCAGTCTGGACTTTGTGAAATACGGTTTATTTGGCCAGGTAGCTGGCAAGTTTGCAGACCAAAAACTGAGCCTGTCGCTGGGGGTAAGGGCCGACGGGAATACCTTTATGAATGATGGCAACAACCTTTTTAAGCAATTGTCACCTCGTTTTGCCCTGTCATGGTCGTTGGCTAAAAATGTTAAGTTCAATGCGTCGGTGGGCCGATATTTCAAAATACCTACCTACACCATACTTGGTTATACCGATTCAGCCGGCAATTATATCAATAAAAAGAACACTTACATACAGTCAGACCATTATGTAGCTGGCTTTGAATACCAGCCGGAGTGGCAGGGTGCGCGGTTTACGCTGGAAGGGTTTTATAAGCAGTATAGCGGTTACCCGGTATCGCTGCTCGATGGTATTTCACTGGCCAACAAGGGCGGCGATTTTAATGTGCTGGGCAATGAGCCTGTTTCCAGCAATGGGAAAGGCCGCAGTTATGGGCTCGAGTTTCAGTTTCAGCAAAAGCTGACAAAGAATTTTTTCGTGATTCTTTCTTATACACTTTATAAGAGCGAATTTACGAATGCAGGCGGCAGTTATGTACCCGCCTCGTGGGATGACGGCAACATGCTTTCCTTCATAGGAGGCTATAAGTTCAAACACAACATAGAACTAGGCGTGAAATTCCGATACCAGGGTGGGGCACCGTATACGCCCCTGGATATGGCTGCTTCACAAAGCAATTACAACCTTTCCGGTACTGGTATTATTGACTACAGCAGGTTCAATACACTCAGGTTAAATGCCTTTAACTCAATGGACATCAGGCTCGATAAGAAGTGGAATTTCAAACGCTGGAGTTTCGACTTGTACATGGACGTGACCAATGCCTATGCCAGCAAGCAGCCTTCGGTGCCGACGTTTACATTTAAACGCACCGCAGATAATAAAGATTTTCTCACTACCGATGGTAAGCCACTTAAAGCAAATGGCAGTAATGGCATACCGCTGGTGCTTGACAACAGCAGCGGTGTAGTGATTCCGACGCTTGGATTTATCGTTGAGTTTTAGTTTGGAACCGAACCGGTATTGTAACGGTAACAAAAGTTTGATGTGCCGAAGGAATGATATTTGTATATTTGAGGGATGGACTCACGGAAATTTAAGGGTATTGCGAAACGGACATTAATAGTGCTACTTATAGCGCTGGTGGTTATACAATTTATACACCCGGCAAAAAATAATGCAGAAACATTAACTGCCAGCGACATTACAAAGGCTTATCCGGTTCCAGATGAAGTGCAGAAGATAATGCAGAAAGCATGTAACGACTGCCATAGCAACCATACCACATATCCTTGGTACAGCAGGATTCAACCGGTTGACTGGTGGCTGAATGATCATATACAGGAAGGAAAGGGAGAGCTTAATTTCTCTGAGTTTGGGAGCCTAGCATTGCTACGCCAATCGAAAAAGCTGAAGAAGGCAGCAAAAGAAGTGGAAGAAGGAGAAATGCCGCTGAGCAGTTATACGCTCATACACCGCGATGCCATTTTAACTGAAGCTGAAAAGCAATTGTTTTTGAGTTGGGCCCGCGACCTCTCCCAGCAGATCTACGCTAAGGTTTCTCCTGAAGAAATTGAAGCAGACAAAAAACGCATGGAGGAAAGGAAGAAGCAGGCGGAGAAAAAATAGTTTTTGGAGTTGTTTTGTTTTGAAAATAGATGAGGCGCACTTTTGAAGTGTGCCTCATCTATTTTATGTCTGTAGGTGTCCCACACCTCAAAGGTGTAGGACACCTAATTCGGGGTGACTAAAAACTACCTGATCAAAGTAACATCACCAGTATAGGTATGGTTGCTGCCATCGGCTTGGCTTGTGATGATGAGGTACTTATATACGCCTATGTCCTGCGGTGTGCCTTCAAATGTGCCGTCCCAGCCCTTGCTGATGTCTGAGGTTTGGAAAATGAGCTGGCCCCACTTGTTGTAAATGCTGAAGTCTACGAGCTTGGTGTATTTCAGGTGGGTGATCCTGAATACATCGTTCATGCCATCATTATTGGGTGTAAAGCCAGATGGAATAAATATGGGATCGTTGTAACGTATGGCAATAGTGACAGTCGCAGA
>CANCOG010000039.1 GCA_947379685.1 Flavipsychrobacter stenotrophus
CCCTATGTTTTAGGGAATCCCGTTACAATCCAGATTAGATTCTACCTATTACAGCGCAACTGCCCCAAAAGTACATATTCACGAAGTATAATGCGCGATCCGATTAATAGTTAAACATGAAAGTTTCGAGAAAGCGATTCCACAAATCACACCAACATCTCTCTTCCTTTCCTACTTTTGATGCATGAAGCCATTTACAATTACCGGGCAACTGATTGACCTGTTTCAGAGACGAATTTATCCCGCACTGATAGCCATTGAAGCGGGTAAGATATTTTCTGTCACCGAACTGAGCATCGCTCCCGATCAGTATATTTTACCTGGATTTGTTGATGCGCATATTCATATAGAAAGTTCAATGCTAGTGCCCACTTCCTTTGCACAGGCAGCGGTGGTTCATGGTACGGTGGCTACCGTTTCTGACCCACATGAAATAGCAAATGTGTGCGGCATGGAAGGTGTGCAGTACATGATAGACAATAGTAAAAAGACTCCGTTTAAATTTTTCTTTGGTGCCCCCTCCTGTGTACCTGCCACAGGCTTTGAAACGGCAGGCGCAACGCTGGACGCTGCGGCAGTAACAAAGCTGCTCGAAAGCAACGATATATGGTACCTATCAGAAATGATGAACTACCCCGGTGTTCTGTATAAAGACCCGGAAGTACTGGCAAAAATTGAAGCGGCGCATAAAGCTGGTAAACCTGTTGATGGCCACGCTCCGGGCCTCAGAGGGGATACTGCTGCTGCCTATGCGGCGGCTGGCATCACGACCGACCACGAGTGCTTTACACTTGAAGAAGCATTAGACAAAGTAACGGTGGGTATGAAAATACTGATAAGGGAAGGTAGTGCCGCTAAGAACTATGAAGCCCTGCACGAACTACTGAGACTTCACCCGGATAGGGTTATGTTCTGCAGCGATGACAAACACCCCGACGAACTGGTTGTGCATCACATAAACGCCGTTGTAAAAAGATCACTGGCAAAGGGATATCATTTGTTTGATGTACTCAGCGCCGCATGCCTGGCACCTGTTGAACACTACAAACTTCCGGTAGGTTTGTTGCGGGTAAATGACCCTGCTGATTTCATTATTGTAAATAACACCAGTGAATTCGATGTGCTGCAAACTTATATAAATGGGGAAATGGTGAGCAAGCATGGGGAATCGTTGTTACCTTTCGTTCAGGAAGTAGCCATTAATAATTTCAAAGCTCAACCTAAGTCGGTCGCTGATTTTGCTGTACCCGCCAAAACAACCGAGTGTCTGATAAGAGTAATAGAGGCCATTGAAGGGCAATTGGTGACCAATGAACTACAGCTGCCTGCAAAAATTGTAGATGGCCATATTGTAAGCGATACTGGCCGTGACATTTTAAAGCTAACTGTCGTGAACCGCTATCAGGAAAACGCAACCCCTGCTGTGGCATTCATTCGTAATTTCGGACTAAAAAAAGGTGCGATCGCATCAACTGTGGGGCATGATTGCCACAATATCATTGCAGTCGGGGTGGACGATGCTTCATTGTGCGCTGCGGTAAATGCTGTGATAGCGTGCAAGGGGGGGATTTCAGTTGCCGCGAGTGCGACCGAAGTTTCAGTTATGCCGCTTGAAGTTGCCGGACTAATGTCATTGGGTAATGCGGAAACAGTAAGTAAAGCCTATACCGAGATAGACCGCAAGGCAAAAGAACTGGGCACAAAAATGCATGCACCATTCATGACCTTGTCGTTCATGGCATTGCTGGTAATACCCGCATTGAAATTGAGTGATCTGGGTTTGTTTGATGGAGGAAAATTCCAGTTTACTGGAGTGGAGGTATAAGCACCAAAACATGTGGGTGCAATAAAATAAAGTATAAAAAGCTCGCTAGGAACCAATGGGTCTCATCAGGCCTCGCCCTGTGCAGCACGCTTATTTGCCTGACGTTGTTTAACGAGATATCGTATTCCCTTGTAAGAAAGCTCGATAGCTTTCCACTTAATGTAACCCGTAATTACTTCTATAGCCGCAGACTTTGCAGCATGTTTCACCTTGCTACCGAAGGAAGGGCCATCATTTTCCTGGGTGGTCTCGTTTTCTTTATTGCTACTTTTTTTCTCTGCCTTCCTGCTCAACCTTTCCTTCAGGAAATTGACACCCATTTCCACAATTGGATTGGAAGAAGGCAAAAAGTTAAGTGCCATATTTAAGATTCCACCACCACCTTTAATGCCGGCAGCACCTTGCTTAATGCCCGCCATGAGTTCTGTTACAGAGAACATTTCTTCCTCACGCAATTGATTCAATTGCTTATTCAGGCGCTTTTTCTCCTTCTCAAGGTCATTAATGCTCTTTAACTTTTTCGGATAGAAACTCATACTGCTTATATGTCTAACATTAATCCTTGTCTGATGAATCTTCGTCGTCTCCTTCAGTAATTACACTGATAAAAGTATTCGCAAAAAACCTGGTTATCGGCCGGCGGAGACTTAAAAGGATAACGAGTTTTATTGTGAACACCCCTGTAGTGAGAAAGAACGCAGCCACTTTTGTAAATCCAAGAGCAACAAACACCTCTACGACACCAAAACCTATTAACATAATGATGCCGAATAGAAGAAACAGGCAAATCATGGCGAACATAAAATAACTCAGTATACTTGCTGTTTTCCCTATAAAATTGACTTTGAGCAATTTTATATAAACCTCAACATACTGAGTTATTTTATCTTTTACTGAACCAAATATACTCATGAGAAATTAGTCAATAACATGAAAGAATACCTTGCCAAACAAGCAAAGGAATGCAGTCCATCGTCCACCCTTCCGACACCAAACAATCAGGAGCGCATTTCTTACAGTCGATCATTATTACCAGGGTCAACTATTGATCCACAATAATTTTCGCAACGAAAAATGCTTTTCTAACCGAAGTAGACAGTAAATAGAAGTGCCTAGGAATGGTAGATCTCTTCTTCTACATCCAGGCCTTTCTTCGCAAACTTGCCTTTCAGGTTGTTTAACGATTTCTTGATTTTGTCCATGTCTTCCTGACGGGTTTCTTTATCTGTTGCCAATACATACCCTACAGCCACTCCAACAGCGGCGCCTATAAGAAGGGTTGCAATTGCGTTACCTACTTTTGCCATAAAATTAAATTTTAAATAAAAAACTACGATTCAATAATTAACCATTACAAAATCGTGCCAAAGATACCAAAGACCAATGGATTATGACAAAATAAATGCTGAAAATTGTATGTTCTTTATCATATTCCTGGCAAACAAAATAACAGCAATGCCCAATAAGCAGCATCTTATAAGCATGCAACAAACAAGCAAACCGAAGCGACCAGCCGACTATTGCTATTTCGCATAATACTTGTTAGCCAGTATATACTGTTCAACTGAGGCCGGAACAATGTACTTGATGGATTTCTTGTCTTTTATCTGCCGGCGGATGTAGGTAGAAGATATTTGTAATAGTGGAGCTTCAAGCTTGGTGATCTTTGCACCATAGGTGTCCTCAATTTCAAAACCGGGTCTGTTGTATACAATAAATGAATGCTGGGCAACAAGTTGCTCAAAGTTTTTCCAGCGGTGTATATTTTGAAAACTATCGGCACCCATAATTACTGAGAAACGTTCCAAGGGAAACTTCTCTGTGAGGTACGCAAGCGTATCAATAGTATACGAAGGCTTAGGCAACTGGAATTCAATATTGCTGCCCCTGAATTTAGGATTATCTTCAATGGCCAGGTTTACCAGGTGCAACCTGTCATATTCATTCAATAATGAATGAGAATCTTTCAGCGGATTATGTGGCGAGACAACAAACCATATCTTATCCACATCGGTATATTGGATAACGTGGTTAGCGACTATTAGGTGACCAGTATGTATGGGGTTGAAACTGCCGAAATATAATCCGATATGCATAGGGCAAAGATAAAAAGAAGATGTTACCAATTGTCGCACAAAATGGTGATTTCATTTTTAAATTACCGGGCAATTCTTTAGAAAAATCCTTGTATTTTTCCCGAATTAAAGCACAAGCTGAATTTTACATTTTCCTTTTGGTTCTTTTATTGTTATTTTGTATCTGCAATGCTCCGTTTAACCAATTTTTTACTTTTACTGCTAGTTGCCTGCCAGCTTGGCGCCCAAACGCCTAAGCGCGAATTGCGCGCTGCCTGGATAGCTACTGTCGCCAATATTGACTGGCCATCGAAACCGGGTTTGCCATCGGAGGAACAGAAAGAACAATTCATAGCACGGCTGGACGAGTTGAAATCGATCGGCTGCAACGCTATCATTGTGCAGGTTCGGCCAGCGAGCGATGCACTTTACGACTCTAAGATAGAACCATGGTGCCACTACCTGACGGGGAAGCAAGGCTCACCTCCTGAACCATATTACGATCCGCTGACATTCATGGTAGAGGAAACACACAAGCGGAACATGGAATTCCATGCATGGTTCAATCCGTTCAGAGCTCTTGTTGACAGTAAAAAGAATGACAATCCGCCAAACCATGTTACCCGTGCCCACCCCGAGTGGATCATCAGCTATGGGGGAAAATCATATATAGACCCAGGAATTCCCGATGCAAGAGCTTACGTTGTAAATGTGATTGCAGATGTGGTAAAACGTTATGATATTGATGCGGTTCATCTGGATGATTATTTCTACCCTTATCGCGTTGCTGGGCAACAATTTGGAGATGGAAGATGCTATAATGCCCATGGCCACGGTATGAACAAAGATGACTGGCGCAGGGATAATGTGAACCAGTTTGTTGCCGACCTCAGCGGCCGGATAAAATATATAAAACCATACGTAAAGTTCGGGATTAGCCCCTTTGGAGTATATAGAAACAATGACAAGGACCCTAACGGATCAGCAACACATGCCGGCACAACATGTTACGATGATCTGTATTCGGATGTGTTGCTTTGGATGCAGAAAGGTTGGATAGATTACCTTATGCCCCAGCTATACTGGGAGCACAATCACAAAGCTGCTTCCTTCAATGCGCTTATGCCCTGGTGGTATGGTCATTGCTATAAGAGACATGTATATTATGGGCTTGGGGTTTATCGTATGACCGAGAGCAAGAGCAGTATCTGGAGTGGTGTAAATGAGTTAATGTGGCAATTACGCGACATCCGTAAAGGATGCCCTGAAAATTCAGGCTATGCATTTTACAGCGCATCTTGCTTTAATAAATTGCATGTTCCACTAAAGGATAGCCTGAGAAAGAACTTCTGTAACAACCCCGCCCTGCCTCCGGCTATGCCATGGATAGATAGTATTCCGCCCGCGCCGCCTACGTTAAAAGTAACGTCTGATGCGAAAGGTTCCGAGCTGAGCTGGCAGGAAAGCAATGTAAAAAAAGAGCCAATTAAATATGTAGTCTACCGTTTCACCAATAATGAGCCGGTTAACCTTGACCACCCTAGCAAGATCATCTCCATTCAACAGTCGGCTACGTTTACTGACACTGAAGCAAAAAACTTCAAACAGTGCACTTATGTGGTAACAGCCCTGGACAGATTGTGGAATGAAAGTAAGGGAAGTAATCATGTTGTGGTGGGGAAGTAGCCCATAAGCCCTGTGTTATAGAATTTTTTAAAAACACAAAGTTGATGTAAGCCCATTTAGTAGGTGCCATCAGGAACGGGGCATCTTGGAATATTCGCTTATTCATACCTCCTTCAAATACCACAATTACAATTTCCTATCGTATTGATGGGTGTAATTCAGTAATTTTGCGCCCTAACAATTTGCTGAATGCAATTATCTGACTTGTATGCGCGTGCCATGCGCTTTGAATTTCTGAGTATTGAGGAGGGCGTATATCTTTTTGAACATGCACCGTTGACCGAGTTAATGTTTGTCGCAAATGAGTTGCGTAAAATACAGGTGCCACATGGCAAGGTAACCTGGATCATTGACAGGAACATGAACACCACCAACGTTTGTGTGGCCAATTGTAAATTCTGCAATTTCTACCGTATACCCGGCCACGCCGAAGCGTACGTGACAGATATCGAAACTTACAAAGTAAAAATTGAAGAAACCTTCAGGTATGGCGGTGAGCAATTGTTACTCCAGGGTGGCCACCATCCGGGGTTGGGATTAGCTTATTATGTCGACCTGTTTAAAACATTAAAGCAACTCTACCCTGCGCTTAAGCTCCACGCACTCGGACCTCCTGAAGTTGCGCATATCACCAAGCTGGAAAACAGCACACATTACGAAGTACTAAAAGCGTTAAAGGAAGCGGGCATGGATAGCCTCCCCGGACCTGGTGCAGAAATACTGAATGACCGTGTGCGCCACCTGGTATCAAACGGTAAGTGTGGTGCGCAGGAATGGCTTGACATTATGCACGAAGCACACAAACTTGGCCTTACAACAAGCGCAACAATGATGTTCGGACATGTGGAAACCATTGAGGAGCGGTTTGAACACCTGGTAAAGTTGCGTGAAGTACAAGCGCGCAAACCAGAGGATGCAAAAGGATTCATTGCATTCATCCCATGGACTTTCCAGGATGTAGATACGCTGCTGCAAAGAATAAGGGGAACAAAAAACCTGACTACGCCAGAAGAATATATCAGGATGATCGCATTGAGCAGGATCATGCTGCCTAATGTAAAAAACATACAGGCATCCTGGCTTACCGTTGGTAAACAGGTAGCTCAAATTTGTCTGAACGCTGGCGCCAATGACTTTGGGTCTATAATGATAGAAGAAAATGTGGTGAGCGCTGCCGGTGCTCCACACAGGTTTACCGCTCAGGGCATTCAGGCTGCAATACGCGAAGCAGGATTTGAGCCTCAACTCAGAAACCAACAATACGAATTCAGGAAAATGCCTGAAGTAGTTGAAGAACAGGTGATCAATTATTAATTTTTGATGATTATTATTAACTGTTAAAGAGCGTGTTATTAACAATAAAAAGCGGGTGTACAATTTAAAATTGTACACCCGCTTTTATTATAAATATTGCTGTAAATACTTGATTGATAACTGCTGCCGATCTAAAATAAATTAATCCTAGTTTGGTTAAACTTCCCCAACAAAATCATTAATAATTGACCATTAACAATTAAAATTTAATCCATTCTCTCTTCTATCCACTTCTTCAACCGGCCCTGTTCATCAGCTTTTACCAATTCATCGAGGTTGGGATCTTTTTTGGTAGTGCGGTTTTCCTTGTACACCTTCAAAACGGTTTTCAGACCGGCAAAAGCGCAATTCACCCTATCGGGGTTTTCACCATTTTTTAAGGCATATCTCGCCCAGCCTCCCATATAATAAATACGGTATTCCGGACTGTCACCCAAAAAATTATCAATGCGTACGTTCTGTTTAAAATGAACATAGTTGCAACCTGAGAGCCACTCCAGCAGGAACCGGCTACCCTTTTTTACATTTCCTTCCTCGTCGCCGGGAGCCACTTTTTCCAGCCAGTTCACAAACTTCACAATATCGCGGTCGTACTTGTGGTAACTTTCCTTGGAATCGAAGGAATAATGCTCCGGAACCCTAAATCCCTGCGCTGATGCACCAAGGGCAAACGACGACAAAACCAAGGTTGCAAAAGCAATGCGTAACGGTCTCATTAAATACTGGTTTAATTGTAAATAATTATTGGGTTGCTGAAAGATAAAAACATTATCTGAATTAAACAACTTACCGCCGTAATTGGTGAGCACTCGCTGTGCTTTCCATGGGATATACCTTTACTTTTGCCTGCCAGTTACAAAACGCCGTTCGATGAAATTATCTGTATTTTTTACCTTAATTATATTTTGTACAATGGTCGGTTACGCCCAAACCGGAGGTATAATTACGGGTAAAGTAATTGATTCGTTGAGTAAAGAACCAATAGAATATGCCACTATTACACTTACGGATAAAATGACGGCAAAAGTGGTGAATGGAGCTATTACCGACACAAAGGGCGCATTTGAAATTGCCAACCTGTCTGCCGGCACTTACAAAATGACCATTGAATTTATCGGGTACAATAAATTTACTGTTGCAGAACTCAACGTGCCCAATGGCAAAACAGTTTTCACAGGTACTATTTTACTGGCTTCTTCAACGCAAACATTGAAGGGCGTGACCGTAACCAGCAGTGCTCCAATAATTGAAAACAAGATCGACAAACTAGTCTATAATGCCGCAAATGATATTACGTCGCAAGGCGGCCTGGCCCTCGATGTGCTGAAAAAAGTACCCCAGGTAACAGTTGATATTGACGGCAACGTTGAATTGCAGGGAAACTCAAACATCAGGTTCCTGATCAATGGAAAACCTTCAAGCGTATTTGGCAACAGCGTCGCCGATGCTTTGTCTGCAATACCGGCCAGCCAAATAAAGAGTATTGAAGTGATCACTAGTCCGGGAGCGCAATATGATGCCCAGGGAACTGGAGGTATTATTAATATTATCCTCAAGGATAACAAGATGAAAGGGATAAATGCCAGCATCAACTTGTCTGCGGGCACCCGGCTGGAAAATGGTTCCGCTAACCTGAACATGCGTCGTAATAGCTTTGGCGTAAACCTCTACTTCAGCGGTAACGCACAACTTTCTTCCCACACTCCGGCGACCCAGAATCGAACATCAGCCGATTCCGCTGGTAACGCCCAGCATCTGCAACAGGATGGGTATACTGATTTTAGACGGAGTGGATATCAAAGCGGTGCAGGTGTCGACTGGAACATTAATAAAACCAACAATTTAACTGCTTCTTTCAGCTACAATAATTTTGGCAAATGGGGTAAAGGAGTTACAAATATTCAAGAGGATTCCGCCGGAACCATGAAAGTCCCCATAGTTCGTCAGTCGTCGAGTAATTTCCATAATGGCTCTTATGACTGGAGTCTGAACTATAAAAAGGTGTTTAAAATAGAAGGCCAGGAATTGAATGTATTGTACAGTGCCAGTTTCGGAAATCCCCGATCCGATTACGACCAAATAGCAACCTACCTGGGTACAAGAGCCCCTTTTGCAGGATCAAAAAGCGATAACCCCGGCACCGACAGGGAAACCAATATCTCGGTTGACTATTCTCACCCAATCAGCAAAGATTTTGTTCTGGAAACAGGAGTGAAGACAGTAATCGAAAATATTATTAGTGCAACAGATGTTGATAACCTCGTACCGGCAACCAACGAATACAAAATTGACAACGGGCAATCATACCATTTAAAATATGACAGGAGTATTTACGCGGGTTACCTATCGGCATCATTCCATGCTTCAAAATATCTGAAAATAAAAGCGGGGGCACGATATGAACACACAATCACGAAAATCGATTTCCCAAACACCGACATTCCATCCTATAACTCTCTGGTTCCCTCAGTAATTTTTTCGCATGATTTCAAGAGTTCATTTATTAAACTGGCCTATTCACGCCGGATAGAACGACCTGACTATACTGACGTTAATCCCTTTCTCAACAGGGCAGACCCATATAACCTAACGACGGGCAATCAGAAGTTGCTACCGGAACTCGGCAATAATTTTGAACTGGGCTATAATAAGAGCTTTGGAAAGGGTACTAATATTTATATAGCGGTGATCGAGCGAATCAATACACAGGACCACAAGCAGCTCACACTTTTTTACCCGCAATATCAGGCTGGTGACACCGTGTTAACCAATGTTTCCGTAACCACCTGGCAAAATACCGGCACCGAATATAATACCGGAGTGAGCGCATCGGGATCGTGGAATATTAAGGATAAACTGAGTTTACGGTCGAACATAAATATCATGCACCGTTACCTGGCAACAAGTATCGGCAGTGGCAATATCAATGCCGGGTTACGGGTAAGGTTAAATTTGAATGCTACCTACCAGTTTCCTCATAACCTCATGGCAGAAGCATTTGGTAATTATAATTCTGCTTCAAATAGTATTCAGGGTCGTTCGCCGCAAAACATATCCTATACCATTGCGTTCAGGAAACAATTCTGGGATAAGAATGCCAGCATTGGGTGTACTGCGACCAACCTGTTTAATGAATATACGCGTCAGGTTACAACCGTTACCACCGGCGCATATTCCTCCTACAATGTGCGGATGGTACCTTACCGCTCTTTCGGCATCAGCTTCACTTATAAGTTTGGGAAAATGGAATTCAGGAAAGGAAAAGAGGATGATAGTTTTATGAATAACCAACCAGTGATGGGTGGTTAGTTCAAGTAAAAAGTAAAAAATAAAAAGTAAAAAAGTGTAAATATTATTGTCTAACCGACCATTTCTGGCTGGCTTATTTCCCATGAATTTCTGTATAGATTCCCGACCCTGATTTCCCAGCCAAGCAATTAAATTGTCGGCCGGCTTAAAAAATGGAACCATTCTAAATTACTTTTGTCGATATAATATCAGACATACGATGCAAACTATATTCAAAACCGGCGCGATAGCACTAATATTCATTCTGATCTGCCAGTTTGCAAACGGGCAAAACAAGGATGTAAAAGCCATCACCACTCTACTTGCTGCGCAGGTGGAAGAATGGAACAAAGGGCATATTGAAGGCTACATGCATGGCTACTGGGAAAATGACAGCCTGTTGTTTATTGGTTCAAAAGGGCCCAGATATGGGTATGACATTACCCTTAAAAGATATAAAGAAGCCTACCCTGACACTGCCCACATGGGCAAACTCACATCTACCATAACCCGGATACAAAAACTATCGGGCAAGTACTACTTTATTGTGGGCAAGTGGGCCTTACAACGAAGCGTGGGCGACGTAAGCGGCAGCTACACATTATTGCTTCATAAAATAAAAAAGAAATGGGTGATCATTGCCGACCACAGCAGTTAAATTATGCTTACCAAAAACAGTGTACTTTGTCTTAGAATACATTCGCAGCAAAGCAGATTTCGACCACTTCAATTTGATAAATAAAGGAGAGAGAAAGAGGTGGATATTTCACTAAAAAGTAGAAATTGGGCAAAGTTATCTTTATGATACATTTTTACAATAAACACACCAACAGTGCGTATACAGGGTATCAAAAATAGGGGTCAGTCTCAAAAAGTATATTTTTTCTTCAAAAACTTGCAGTTTCTAAAATAATATCAGTATCATTGTACAGTTTTTCTATTTGATACAAACAAACCAACTTTAATATTACAAAATTAAATTGCCTATTATGAAAAGAATGAAGCTACTCTTCACACTTGCTTTACCTGTACTTCTCCTACAGAATGCACAGGCACAAACCATGTCCAGAATGACTGGTCAGGCGCATTGGTATAACGATGGTGTTATCTTCGTGCCTTCAGACACTATGGCGTACAGCTATGACAACCCTAACCATGGCGGCGATCTGAATCACACCATGAAGTATACAAGTGCTACCAAGTGGGTATTTACTGATACTTCTTTGGCGAACAATCAAAAAATGACCCAGGAGTTTTGGGGAGACGATAACATTAAGAGTACTGTTACACAGAATTGGAATGTTTTCAGTTCAACATGGGACAATACTTCGAAAATATTGTTCTGGTACAACGGTGACAACACCATGAGTTCAAGTATTTCTCAGGTTTGGGGTGGTTCAGGCTGGAGTAACAGTGGTCGTAGTCTTTATGACTACACCTTCACTACTGCAGGCAGCCAAATGTATTCTCATGTATTCCAGCATTGGTTCGGAGCAGATTTCTTCTCTGATTCTGTAAAAATGTACAGCTATGATGCTATGGGTCGTCTGAAGCAAGAAGTTGATCAGGATTCAGTTGCTGGCAACTGGGTTTATCGTAAGAAATATGATTACACTTATGATACCTCAAACAGGATTGCAAGCGTAACTAAGAGCACTTACACAGGTTCTGGTTATACTTCTACCTACAGGTATGAATATACTTATGATGCAGCTGGTAACAGAGTTCAGACTTTGTATTCTACATGGAACTCTTCTACTTCAGCATGGGATCAGAAGTCACTGCATACTTACAGTGCGTTCACAAGTGCACACCTTCCACAGGTTGATGATTTGACTAACTATGACACATCTTCAGGTGGTTTTTGGTATCCGATCATGCACTACACTTATGCTTACAATGCTTTCAGCCAGATGACATCCATGACCGGTGAGTCATACAATGTACTTGGTTTCCCTGAGTATGCTTATGGTGACCCACGTGCTAACTATTACTATACTGGTTACAGCGTAGGTGTTAAGGAACTTAACCCAGCAAACGGCGAAGTTAATGTTTACCCTAACCCAGCACAAGACGTTGTAAACATCAACGTTAAATGGAATGAAGCTCAGGCTTTCACAGTATCTATCTTCAACATGAATGGCGCAGTTGTTAGGCAATGGGCTGTACCTTCAACATCAACTTACAGTGCAGGTATCCCAGTTGAAAACTTAGCAACTGGTAGCTACATCGTTAAGATTGCTGGTGGAAAAGATCAGATCACAAGGCAGATAGTAGTAGCTCACTAATATTATACTTTACTTCGGTAAATAAGAAAAGCCCCGCAATTGCGGGGCTTTTCTTATTGTGGTATTCACCATTGGCTCAGTGCAGTATAGACGAAGCAATAGCGCCACCAACTATAGACTGAAAAAGTGCACCTCGATCACCAATCGTTTTACACCCTCCGGAACAGGCTGGCCACATACGCCTGAAACAAATAAAGCCCCGCAAATTGCGGGGCCACTATCCATAATTTAAGTCTTTGTCAACCAGCTAAACTGCTATCTTACTTAGCGCATCTATGGCGCTGGTAAATCGGATAATATCTTCTGGCTGGGTGTCCCAGGAGCACATCAGGCGAACCTCATGTGTACTGTCCTTCCAGATATAGAATGGGTTATGCTCTTGTAACGGTTCGTACCAATGGCGGGGAATCTCTGCGAATATTGCATTTGCCTGCACGGGGCGGGTAATGACTACCTCAGGGTGTCCGGACAGTGCTTTCAATAATTCCTGAGCCATTGCGTTGGCGTGTGTAGCTGTTTTGCGCCAGAGCTCTCCTTTCAGCATCGCCTGAAATTGTGTGGCTATGAAGCGCGTCTTCGAAGCCAGTTGCATTACCTGTTTGTGCTTAAAAGCAATATGCTTATCCAGGGCCTTATTAAATACAACTACAGCTTCGCCATACATCATTCCGGCCTTGGTACCGCCCAGTGATAAAATATCAACCCCTGCCGTACTACTAATGTCAGCCAGACTGCAACCCAATGAAGCCGCAGCATTAAAAAACCGAGAACCATCAACATGCAGATACAAGCCATTTGCGTGCGCCAAGTCAGCTATTTCCTTTATTTCTCCCGGTGTATATACTGTTCCATACTCGGTGCTTTGGGTAATAGAGATCATCGCTGTTTGGGCATAGTGCACATCGCCCTGGCGTATTAACCGCTCCTTTATTGCAGCTACGGCCAGTTTACCATTGCTATCCGCTGGAAGCGCAAAAAAACGGCACCCTGTAAAGGTTTCCGGCGCCGAAGATTCATCGCAATAGATATGAGACGTCTCAGAACAAAGAACTGCGTTGTAAGACTGGGTTGCGCTACTGATGCTCAACACATTTGCCCCCGTTCCATTAAAAACAAAATACACAGAAACATCACTCCCAAAAACTTCCCTGAATGTGGCTAGGGCCTCAGCAGTGATGTGGTCGGCTCCATAAGACCGGGCATGAGCTGCATTCGCAGCATGGAGTGCATCCATTACTTCTGGCAACACCCCGGCATAATTATCGCTGGCAAAACTCTTCATAATTTAACTTTAGACGCTAAAAATAAGGATTGTCGCATCATTGTGGTTAAATTGGGAAACAAAAAGTCGCGTGGGGCAAACCCGATCCTCAAAACTCAATATTAAGTTCGTGTTTTGCCTGCAAAAGGAAAAAACGAATTATTTAACAATTCTCAAACAGCCCTTAAAGCCCCCATGTTGCTTGAAATTTAATGTGCGCGACCATATCTACTCTAATCTCCGTATCTTAGTGATGAAAAATGAGACAAATGAAACCCCGGATACTGCAGCTGTTCTTGCTGATATGTAGTTATCCGGCACACGCTCAGCATACTGTAAAACTGCGCAATTTATGGAGCAGGCCACAAGTACATGTGGTGTTCAATGAATATGTTATCTCATTTACTGTCAGAGATATCAATAAGGCGCTAAAGATCATGCGGGAATCACTCGATAGCAATCAGTCGCCCACTTGCGGGCTCGACACTGCAGGAAACTATTTTTATGAACTGCTCCCCGGTGTACGCACTGAATATCACCACACAATGCAACCCGTTTTACAAAATATGGTGGGACCATTCCTGCTTAACAATGGTCATGCCCTGGTTGAAAATAAAAAACACAAGGTCTTGAAAGAAATTACGGTGGACATTGGCCAACCTGCCTCAGGTGGCCTGGAAATGTATGCAACCTTTTATGACCCAAAAACGAGAACAATGTTATTTTCTGGCAAACTGAATGTTGATATGTACAAGAAAGACCTTGGCATTGACGATGATTAACGCCAGTACATTTGAGCTACTTTCTCTTTGTCAATATTTCCAAAAACACAGAAACATCCTGATCAGATTTATCCTCAGGACCTACCCCGAAATCTACTCTGTTCAGGCGCAAAAGGCCACGAAATACCAGGCCATCTCCATTGGGTGATGTGCTCGTCGTAAACTGAATTTTTACAGGTAACGTAACTCCTTTTAAGGTGAGGTTCCCATTGAGAATAAATACAACGCCACCTACTACATCCTGTTTAACGCTAGTTGATTTTACCCTGATCTCCGGGCACCTGACAACATCCAGGTAATCTGCGCTTTTTACTTTGAAATCTGCTGTCTTATCATTGGTTTTCACCGTCGCTGCTCCAACCGTCACATCGAAAGAAGATTTCTCCGGGTGCCTGGGATCGAAAACAATGGAGCCGCGCAAACTACCAAAACTTCCTTTTACGCTCGATACACCACCCGAGCCCTTACCTACTTTAAATTCAATTTTCGAGCCTTTGTCTACTGGAATATAAGTTTCACCCCGGGCAATTAACGTAAAAAGGAAGGTCAGGCACAGTAAACTGATATGTTTCAGGTAGCTCATATAGGCAAAAGTAAGCGAGATCATTAAAATAACATGCCTGCAATGCGGTTCTAAGTACAATATATCCCTGAAATGGACAAGAATAAAGGTAATGGCCAACATTATGCCTTTTGGAATTGCATGTTTATTTATATTTTTACACAAAACTCGAGAAAATGAAACAACTGCTTTACATTGCCGCTATATGCCTCATCCTTGCCTCATGTGATAAGAAGGCCCCGGCGCCAATTTTGGCTTTACCTACCACTATTGCCGCAGCCTTTGACAGTATGAATATTTCTACCGATACTTTTTATCATGTTGTCATGAAGAGAAATAATGTCTCTGATTCCAGCGCGGTTATCCGGTTCCTTTCCAGTTCAAAATTCACTGAGTACTTTACAACAACAGACACAAACGGAATACATTATTGGGATAGCCTGACCTACGTTGCCGGTTCTACCTACTCCGAATATCAGGCGCCAGACCCTGCAAACTATGCGCATACAATAGGTTACATTTTTACCGATTACTACCCCATTGGTGGTTCATCAGCCAAGCAAGATACTTTCAATTTCCATAATTACCTTGTACACGATACATTGCATTTGAGCATTGGCATTCCTCCTACATACTACCTGCCAACTGGTGCATTTAAAGGCCCGCAACCCGATAGCCCGAAGGTGATAGTTACCTTTTATAAATAAAATAGAACACAATAAACATAAGCAAAGAAAGACCCCGGATTGAGCATCTCGATCCGGGGTCCTTTTATATACTTAAATCCCTCCAGACTCAAGTTATGGAATCACGGGTTATGTTGGTACAATTGCAACAATGCAGATAACGCGTTCACTTCCACTAATGATTGTTCATCAATATTAATACCTACATTTTCGCGTTCCGGGTTTAACCGAAGAACTATTCTTCGTCCTTATCATCGGACTCATCCTTCGCAGTCTTTTTGGGTGTAGGCACACCCCTTGCCGGCGGAACTTCCTTTACTGGCTCTGCTTGTTTGGCCGTTGGTTGCCTTACGACCGGCCTTGCAGTTGTTGGTTTTCGGTGTATCACCGGCTTAGGCTCAGGAGGCGGTACAACAGGGAAATTATTCTTATCCGCAAACTCTCGTCGCTCTGCATTCAAATTTGAGAGAAGGCCTTTTCGCTTACCGACTCATCCTTCAGGCGCTGCCTGCAAGCGTTAACCTGTGCATCATTCGAACTTGAATTAAGTTGTTCGAATGGCTGGAAACCCTTTTGTACCAGCTGTTTTTCGAATTCAAATAACGCAATGAGTGACGCCCTCAGCTTCTCAGACCCGCCAACATCCGCAATGCCCTTAAACTCTGTTATTGCGCCATCTAGAAATTCTGCCAAATCCGTTCTTAACGGCGTCAATTCCTCATATTTCTGAGACCCATTGTACAATTCTACAAACGTAGTACCCCATAGCGATGCCATTGTATAAAGACTATCGGTAGCCAATTGTATTTTCGTATTCAATGCCACAGG
>CANCOG010000040.1 GCA_947379685.1 Flavipsychrobacter stenotrophus
GAAGATGGAGGAAATACAAAAGAAAGCAACTCCGCTGGATATGATGAGTCTTGCGGCGGACAAAGAGCGTATTAATGT
This sequence comes from Flavipsychrobacter stenotrophus, assembly GCA_947379685.1. Taxonomy (GTDB): domain Bacteria; phylum Bacteroidota; class Bacteroidia; order Chitinophagales; family Chitinophagaceae; genus Flavipsychrobacter; species Flavipsychrobacter stenotropha_B. The sequence continues at coordinate 79 of CANCOG010000040.1, forward strand.
TGATAGTACTTCTATTAACAAGAACAAGGACTGGTTAAAGAATGTAAGCAAGGATATTTATATTTCCGAAACAGTGAATATTGTCAATGACCTGACAAAGTCTGGCATGAAAGTAAAGCTGGGTACAGGTATGAAATAAAAGGTTATTTCGTAGTTATAAAAATGCCACATGGTTTGCATGTGGCATTTTTATTATAATGAGGACCGAAGATTAGGGGGCAAAAAAAAATATAATGGCTGATTTTCTTTGATTGGTTTTGAATAACGGCGATAATTAGTCATTTTTGTGGTATGGCAGGAACGTTTTTTGGGGAGTTGAGTAAGCTTGGAAGAGCAAAGCGGATAGCATCTATTGTGCCCGCCAGACTTAAGTTTAAGGCGTTGAGGGCTTTGTACAATTACGAGTCGGAAGGTGTTCAGGGTATTGATATCGTGACGCCGCTGCAGAATGATGGTCTGGTTTGCTTTGTAAATACAAAGGACCTGATAGGATGGAAAATTTTCTTCTATGGAGAGTACGAAGCGAGTACTAACCGTATTCTTGAAAAGCTGGTAAAGAAGGGTGACGTTGTCATTGAAGCCGGTGCAAACATAGGAAGTGAAACACTATTGCTTTCTCGTCATGTTGGCGATAATGGTATGATTTATGGGTTCGAACCCAACCCATATACTTTTCAGCGGCTCAAGATAAACGTAGATATTAACGAGTTATCAAATGTCCAGGTATTTGAACTGGCACTTGGCGAGAGGGACAAGGATATACATTTTAATATATACCCCAAGGGGTTTTGCAACCCGGGCATGTCGAGCAAGTATATGTCGACTCCAATTACCCGGGAAATAAGCGTTAAACAATTAACGCTGGATAGCTTTGTAAAAGAGCAAGGTATTAAGAATGTCGATTTTATTAAGATGGATATTCAGGGGGCTGAAATGGATCTGCTCGATGGAAGTAAGGAGGTTATCACAAAGTACAGGCCAACGATATTTACAGAAGCCGAGGATTATTTTGTGAATACTGAGGGTCTTTATAATAAATTGAAGGGATTTGGTTATGATGTTTCCCGGATCAATGATAATGGTGTTACCACTTTATTGAAAAGTTCATCGGAGATTGTGCCTGGGAATTGGATAGCTTCGGCCGGCAAGTAGACAGACTAAACCTTTAATACTTAGGACTACAAACAAATTTTTTTTGCCGCCGAGCCTATGAAGCTCGGCGGCATTTTCTTGGATTGTCTTTCCATTATGACGAAAGCAGCAGGAACACAACCGGCAATTTCCCAAGAACAGGAATTGCTTCTTTCCACTCTTTTATGGTGCGGGTGCGGATCATTTCGTTTTCGCCGGTGATATCCTGGGCTATGCAAAGGCGGGTGTAGTAATGGCAGGTTTTCAGGATGTCGGATAGCAGGTAATTGTTCCGGTACGGTGTTTCTATAAATATTTGTGTTTGTTTGTCTCTTGTAGAAAGTACTTCCAGCTCCTTGATGCGCTTGCTGCGATTGGGTTCTTTGACGGGTATATACCCATTAAAAGCAAAGTTCTGGCCTATTAGCCCAGATGCCATGAGGGCGAGTAAAATGGAGCTGGGGCCGGTGAGCGGTACTACTTTGGCGTTCATAGTGTGTGCGATGCCAACCAGTTCGGAGCCGGGGTCAGCGACGCCGGGGCAACCCGCTTCACTCATGATACCAATGGTTTTACCTTCTTTTATCCATTTACGGAACAGGGTTTTATCGGCCCCCAGGTGTTTGTCAATTTCAGAAATTTCTATTGTCTCCATTACCATTTTGGGGTGAATGGATTTCAAGAAACGGCGTGCGGTGCGGGCATCTTCGGCAAAATAGTGCGTGATCTCGCCTGTGCGTCGTGTCACTTCCGGCGACAAGGTATGGAGCGCGCCTTCGGCAATAGGTAGGGGGATCATGTAAATTGTTGCAGTTGAAGCCATGTGTTTTTGTACGTTATTGTGGCTCAAAAGTAGTTAATAGTGGGTTAAGCGGGCGAGATTTAAAAATGGCCACATCTGCATGAGCAATTACAATGGCGTAATGTGATATAATGTGGGGTGTAGGGTGAGGCGATTATGTGTGATTCTTTTGGGAATGAGTGAAACAGGAGCACTCTTATTGATCACCATAGTCTTTCAAATAAGGGTTAGTATTAAATAGAATTATTTGTTGACGGAGTTCATCAAAGTCGAGCTTGAGGTCGCATAGCGGTATTTCGTAAGGGGCTCTTAAGTCGCCGAAATTTAGAACCAACTGAGGGCTTTCTTCACTGTCGATGCTGTACAGGTTTTTTAATGTAAAAGATCTTATGTTTTCCCAGGGGAAGAGTTTCGCTTTATAATCTATCCCATCGGAATTAATTATCAGCGCAATTTTTGGCGTAAACGCTCTGTGCCAGCAACGGATGGAGTAGGCAATAGCTAATGAAATAAAGGGGATCAATACATAGTTAAACGTAATAGGGGAGGATTGCACAGTAACTGTAATGATAAAACCATTAAACAGCATCATAAAAGCGCCCTGAATTTTATAGTAGTTTCTATAGAATGTAGCCTTCCATTGATTGGATGGGGGTGGTTGAGATTCGTTGACTGTAGGTAGTTTTTTGTCGAGAAGTTTGGAATAGTAGTATGGACCGCCGATTGTAATTAGTCCGGCCACAAAGGTGTAGCCTGCAGAAAGCATCAGGGGAGATTTATCCATTATTATGCCCACCAAACATAGTAATAAACAAATGGCAGCAAGGAACATGACAGCTTTTGCGAGCGTGCGGTAATTGTAATCAATTTGCACATCGTCATATTCAGGGTAGTGCGGTTTGTCTTCCTGGAGCATTTCAGTGCTTTGGTTCTTTTGGGTTTATCAAATATAGTAATTGTTCGGTGTTTTGATTTGTTTTGCACGGAAGGGGTGGTTTGCCGTGCGGTCGCAAGTTGCGAATAAGCTTTAGCTGCGCGGTCTCTAATTTTTTACTTTTGTATTTTTAATTTTAGGTCCATGTTGCCGGAATCATTTTATGCAAGGGAGGATGTAGTTGCTATTGCCAGGGAACTGCTGGGCAAGGTGTTGGTGACAAGGTTTGAAGGGGTGGTTACTTCGGGTATAATTGTGGAGACTGAGGCATATGCCGGCGTAAAAGATAAGGCGTCTCATGCCTATGGGGGACGTCGTACGGACCGGACTGAAATTATGTACATGCAGGGTGGGGTGGCCTATGTTTACCTGTGCTATGGCATCCATCACTTGTTTAATGTGGTAACGCACTCGCAGGATGTACCTCATGCGGTGTTAATAAGGGGTTTAGAACCATTGGAGGGGGTAGATGTTATGATGCAACGCAGGGGGAAGGCAAAACTCGACCGTACGTTGAGCGCAGGCCCCGGTGCATTGAGCGGTGCGTTGGGGATTCACCGGCAACACACGGGGCTTTCTTTGCAAGGGCCTGATATCTTTATTGAAGACAGGGGCATTGTATATGTTGAGGCAGATATTGTTGCTGCTTCCAGGATAGGGGTTGATTATGCAAAGGAAGATGCGTTGTTGCCTTACCGGTTTTATGTGAAGGGGAATAAGTGGGTGAGTAAGATATTGCCGTGATCGGGCGTTTTCAAACGCCCGATCACGGCATCCGCGTTACAAACGCGGACGAGTGATGGGGCCCTGCATTGGCATCCGCGGCTGGAAAATTCATCTTCCGTCAGTAAAACTTATATTTGACACTTTGGTAACATTATAATCAAAATACTGTCGATGGCTTAAGATTTTTATTCTCAGGGCACTGTCAATTTCAAAAACCAGTAGTATATCTGTGTCTTTGGAAATTTTTCCGGCATAAATGATATATGTCCCTGGTTTCTTATGCAATCCCTTAATCACGACTTTGCTTTCCGGACCGAATGCTGTCAACGACAAAGTGTCTTTAACAATTGAACTCGTAACCGGCAATTCGTTGCCATCACTATCATAAAAAACCATTGTGGTGTCAAACAGAAAATGGACACAAGACGTGTCGCCAGCATCCAAAAAATAGGTCTGTTGGCCTTTTAGCAGCCCGGGAAAAAATATCAGCAACAATAATAGAAAAACGCCTTTCATTTCGAAGTAATTTGTTGTTTTTAATGCGTGGATGAGACAGGTCGAAAAATTATAACTCACCTATGCAAAAAGAACTCCCATTCAGTTATCGCATTCGTATCGTTTTTATTTGTTATCATATTCCTGGCTACATCGGCAGGAGGATATTCTGCACTATCGAATACCCCTCTTTTTTTAGCTTCATGATAAAACCAAGGGTGGATTCGTGCTGCATTTTCTCTAATATAGAATATCACTTCTGGTTGCAGCGGATTCATCAACCTGAATTTCCCATATGCCTTTTGTCTCTCGGAATCAATCGTATCCCCTTCATAAAGGGTGTGAATACCTATTCCATAAAATATCTTCCTCGGCAGTTTGGGGTGGTCATAAGCATACACAATTCCGTCAATGTAATTACCCCAGTCCGTTCCCCTGTTTTTTATTGCGTTCATTTCACCGACAGGCGTATCATGATAATAGAATTCGAAAGAGAGTGCTATATTCTTTCTTTCTTCAGGAATGACAGTGGTTGAGTTGCTATCCCGTAACCACCCGAGCCTTGCTTCAAACTCCCCGCAGGTAAACCGTTTGCCACTTTTCAACACTACGGGGCTATCGCAGAAAGAGCAATAGTAACGCCACTTAGCATCCATGTATATATCTTTCAAAATGCCGGCCTTTGGTTCATAGCGATCTGGAATATCTATTACAGTATCAATTGCAGATGACGAGTTTGCGGTTTCTTTATGATTGAAACAACCCGAAAGCACACACATCAATATTATTGACGAAAATATGTCAGCGAATAGTATCAGTATTGTTCTGAAAATTGTGACCTCCGTCTTAACAATAAACAAGCGTTTTTTTTTGATAAAAGTAAAAAATATTCTTAGACCAGACATTAGGGAGGGTATTGGACTATGTGAAGGGGAGTAGGTGGGTGAGTAAGTTATTGCCGTGATCGGGCGTTACAAACGCCCTGCCGTGGCATCCGCGTTACAAACGCGGACGTGTGAGTTGGATTTTATCATTTTCCGCGTCATTGTTCAACTCTTTCAGAGTTGGTGTTTTATGTTTGCCTACCGCCGGTTGCACGGGCGGCTATTATTGTTGAAGCCCTTCGTGCTTCCCTCAAGACCGATGATATTGTCTGGTCGTTCATATTCTCCTTTCATATAAATACCTTTCTTACCTTTAGCCACTGCAATGAAGAACAGGGTGTTGGCATTTTTGAAGGATAGAATTTTATTATTTATAGTGCTGCTGCTGTTTGTGGCAGTAAAGGTGATGCTGATCGACAGTCTTTATTACTGGGATGAGTCATGGTCGTATGAGCCGGGGGTTCGGTTAATGTATGAACATGGCCCGAGCCTTATGCCGAATGCCATAGATGTGGGTTATTCCCGCGGGCATCCTTTGCTCTTTTATGCACTGGCGGCGGGATGGATGCGCATATTTGGACCTTCGAATATAGCGCAGCATGCGTTTAGCCTTTTTGTTTCGGTATTGGTGATCATTAGTGTTTATGAAATATCATTGAGGGTATTTAATAAGCGTGTGGCAACCATTGCCTTACTGCTGGTGCCGCTTCAGGTGGTTTTCTTTGTGCAGAGTACCATGATGCTGCCGGAGATTATGGTGGGTTTGTTTTGTCTGTGGACACTTTGGTTCTATAGTGCGGAAAGGTATGTTCTTGCATTTCTTTCGTGTACTGCGCTCATGCTTACGAAGGAAAGCGGCATGGTATTGGGGCTGGTGCTGGGTGTACATGCCTGTATCAGGTTGCTGGATACCAGTTACCCTATGGCTGCCCGGCTGAAAAATTTCTGCGCTCCTTTTTTTGCGGGAGTGGTTATAGGCTTGTACTTTATTGCACAAAAGAAGCTCAATGGGTGGTATTTCTTTCCCGAGCATGTTGGTTATATAAAATGGATATTCGGTGTGTTTTGGGATAATCTGCTCTATTGTCTGCACATGCTTTTTGTACGGCAGTACCGGCTGTACCTGTTTATTTTCTTTATGGTGCTTTCGGCCGCTACGGCGATTAAGAACAAGGATTGGCGTTTCCTGGTGCCGTTGGCGACGGGACTGTTCTTATATACGGCAATTGATATCCAATTCAAGTGGATGCCGCGGATGGTTGTATTTGCGCTAATGTCGGTTGCCATAATTTATGATGGATACCTGCTTATTAAAACATTACCGGCATCAACCATGCTTTCACGTCGCTTTACCGGGCTGGCCTGGTCGTTCTTCATTTGTTACATGTTGTTTAGCAGTATTAATTTTTTGACCATTCGCTACACCATATGCGTTCTATTTGTGCTGCTGGTTGTTGTGGCTGCCTATCTCGATGTGTTTGTTGAATTGCTGCATAAGGATCTTTATCTGCCAGTGATAGGCGTGTTGCTGCTGATCGGGTATTTTGGATACAGGAATAATACGGGGCTTTCGGATGTCGATCTTGGTTCCTATTCGGCAATGAAGGTAGAAGAGGATCTGGTGCGCTACCTGGAAAGAAATAATTTGTATGATCAACCGATTGCGGCCTGGTCGTTTCAGAACAGGGAGCACCTGGAGAAACCAATGACCGGGTTCCTGCATACCCAAAGAAAGTTTACGGATATCAGGTTTATGACACCAACATCTAAATATGTTGTTTTTGATAACATAGAGCCGGATAACCGATATGAGCGGGTGAGGGACGACACGACCAATTTCAGGCTGATTTTCAGGGCGGCGCAAGGTCAGGCGTGGGGTGAGGTATACGTGCGGAAGCTAGCGAAACCATGATTTTTCCTGCTAGTTTTTTTTCATAACGATTGCGACAAAAAATGTTGCGACCTTTGTCAACGTTACAAATACGGGTTTTATGCCAGCTACATTTAATGACCATGAAGTAAGATCAGGATTAAAGGACAAGCGTAAGCTATCGGCCTACCTGGATTCGTTGGCCAATAACCACCTGGAAGGGTTGAAGAAAATCAGGTTGGCGTATATATTTTGCAGTGATGAATATCTGCTAACGATCAACCAGCAATTCCTGAACCATGATACCTTCACCGATATCATTACCTTTGACCTCAGTGAAGGGGATGATACTTTGTTTGGCGAAATATATGTGAGTGTGGACCGGGTAAAGGAAAATGCTGCGCTTTTTGGTGTTGGTTACAATAGCGAATTGCACCGGGTAATTTTTCACGGGGCGCTCCACCTTTGCGGTTTTAAGGACAAAACGGTGAAAGATAAACAGACCATGCGGGATCAGGAGGATATTAACCTGAGGACCTATTTAAACGAAGCAAAAAATGAAAATTGAGTTTTTATACGAAGATGATGACCTGGTAGTGGTGAATAAGCCCTCGGGGTTACTGGTAATACCGGACAGGTTCAACGATGAACTTCCCAGCCTGAACAAGCTGCTGGAAGCAAAGTTGAATCAGAAGATATGGGTGGCGCACCGGCTGGACAGGGATACCAGCGGGGTTATTTGTTTTGCCAAGAATGAGCAGACGCACAAATACCTTTCCACCTTATTTATGGAGCGGGATGTCAATAAGTTTTATGCCGGATTGGTTACCGGTATTGTGATACCTGACCAGGGCCGTATTGAAAGCCCGATTGCGGAACACCCTGCCATGAACGGCAAAATGATAGTCGCGAAAAAGGGTAAAATGGCAGTTACCGACTATAAGGTGTCGGAGCAATGGCCATTATATGCGCTTATGCAGTTCCAGATACATACCGGCAGGACGCACCAAATAAGGGTGCATATGCAGTCGATAGGACACCCCATAGTTTGTGATGAATTGTATGGCGATGGTAAACCGTTTTATGTGTCGCTGATCAAGCGCAGGTATAACCAGGCTAAGAACGAGGAACATGAAAAACCTTTGTTGAGCAGGCTGGCTCTGCATGCTTACCGCATTGAGTTTGAAAAGGCTGATGGCACTTTGGTGAGTGTTGATGCGCCCCTTCCAAAGGATATTGCTGCAACAGTGAACCAGTTGAATAAGTGGACGAAGCAGGTGTAGTTATTTTGCCATGAAGTAAAATAGGGTCGCGCAAAGTCGCAAAGCCGCAAGTGAGTTGATTTTAGGAATTTAAGGCGCAAAGGAAAGTTTGTTCGTCTATTACTTTTGTATATGCTCTCAGTTTCGTTACATGGAATAAAGCTTATTGCGCCGCATGGCCTGTATCCGCAGGAACATGTGCTGGGGAATAGCTTTGAGGTAGATGTTGATGTTTATTTGACTGGTGCGCTACCGTGGCCTTATGTAGATTATACTGTGATCCGGAAAACGGTTGCGGAGGTATTTGGTCAGCCGGGGCATTTGTTGGAGACGTTTGTTTATGAAATACATCGTGCGCTGCGGGCGCAAACACCTGATGCGGTGAAGATAAGGGTGGCGGTGCGGAAAATGCACCCACCGATGCCGGGGGATGTTGCGTTTGCGCAGGTGTGTTATGAGGAGTAGTTTTTTGCATTATTCCTGTCTGAAAATATGGTTCCAGCAAAGTACGCAAAGGAGGGCACAGAGATCGCAAAGTCGGTGGTTTCTATATCGTGTTTTTTAAAGGTGCGGAGGGGTGGTGAATTTTTCCTGAAGTAGCCCTGCCTTTCGTGTTCAACCCCTTTGGGTTAATGTCATTAAGTTAAGCGGTGTTAGACTATATTCCGCCCCTAAAGGGCTTGTTGGGATTCACAACTTCTATCACAGGGCTGCACCCTGTGCTAATATCTTACGGCCTTTCTGGCCTGCCCCTTTGGTCGATTATGTTGCCTGTTGGTGTTAACAGGTTAGTATTCAGGTTTTTAGGTTGCTTTCCGTATATTTTCATGTACTATTTCTTTCGTTTTGCCCGCTCGTATTGAGGGGGCCAGGGCATTTCTTCGAAGCCGAGGTCGCGGGCGGCACGGAGGGGGAAGTAGGGGTCGCGGAGGAGTTCGCGGGCCATAAAAATCAGGTCTGCCTGGTTGTTCTGGAGGATGGCTTCGGCTTGCTCGGGCGTGGTGATGATGCCTACGGCGCCGGTGGGGATACCGGCCTGGCGTACTGCTTCGGCAAAAGGCACCTGGTAGCCGGGCCTGGCGGGTATTTTTGCGAATGAAACCACTGCTCCTGAGGAACAATCGATAAGGTCAATGCCCTTTTCTTTCACAATACCGGCAAGCATTACAGAGTCTTCGATGGTCCAGCCGAGCTCCAACCAATCTGTTGCGGAAATGCGCAGGAACACTGGTAAGGTTTCGGGCCACACTGAGCGGACTGCTTCAATTACTTCTAACAGGAAGCGCATGCGGTTTTCGAAAGAGCCGCCATATTCGTCGGAACGTTGGTTGCTGAGTGGTGACAGGAATTCGTTGATGAGGTAGCCATGTGCTCCATGTATCTCTATCACCTTGAAACCCGCTTCGAGTGCGCGTTGTGCGCTTGCTTTGAATGCGGCTACAATACGCTTAATACCTGCTATGTCCAGTTCTTCAGGTGTGTCCTTGTCTTCGGAAAAAGGGATTGGGCTGGGTGCAAGGGTTTTCCAGCCGCCTTCTGAAATAGGAATTAATCTATCTCCCTGCCAAGGAGGAGTGATACTCGATTTTCGTCCTGCATGTGCCAGTTGAATTCCAGGTACACTGCCTTGTTGTTCTATAAAATGTGTGATCTTCTTTAAGGGGGCAATCTGATCATCGTTCCAGAGGCCAAGGTCGTTGGGGGATATGCGGCCTTCGGGGGTTACTGCCGTTGCCTCGGTAAATACGAGTCCTGCGCCGCCGACGGCTCTGCTGCCCAGATGTACCAGGTGCCAGTCGGTAGCCATGCCATTTTCGCAGGAGTACTGGCACATAGGGGAAACCACTATACGGTTGCGTAAAGTAATAGTTCTGAAGGTAAGCGGAGTGAAGAGCAGTGGGGTTGGCATTTTTTGTTGTTTTTGGGAGGGTAAAGGTAAGGAATCCCTATTCGGATTAATTGAGGGCTTTGGGGAAGGTACATTTCAATTTGGCGTTTGTTCCACAAAAAGGTCCTCACCCCGACCCTCTCCATAAGTGAGAGAGGGAGGTCAATGTATTCGCTGTCGCTCAGGTTTTATTGTGATAAATTTTATGCGACATGATGAAATTCGCTCCATGTAATTTTGAAGGTCAAACCAATGTCGTATGCAAAACGCAAAGGAGTCGTTAGAGATGGCCGAGAAGGGGGGGGATTAGATGGTATTTCACATTTTTTGCTATTCTGGCGGTTATGATTTTGGGACTTTATTTTAGGAAGTGATTATATTTGAGTTGTGGAATTGATTGACTGTTCTATAGGGTTTCGGATAAATTTTGATATTCTTCTAGAATTTCCAATTCGCCTTCAAACAAAATTTCGGTTTGCAAATATTCCTCGTTTGGATTTTTTGCTCCGTTCCAATAGATATTCGCTAAGGTTTCAAAATCGGAAAAACGTGAAACGCTTAATTTTATTAGTGAGCCGTCTGCATAGAATATCTTTCCATTGGCTTTAACTAAGTAAATTTTTTTAGACCTATTTGGTTCGAATTCAGACCACCATTTTTCCAGGTCTTTTTTGTTGGTTAGCCATATACAACGTTGCCTGGAAGGCAAATTGCTAAATTGAGTTTTTCGAACATTTTCAAATATAAGTTCGCGGGTCATTTTAAGAGATTGTTCCAGTTCTTTTTTCGTTATGTCAAGTAGGTCCAATAACTGAGAATTAAAGGATTTTACTGACTCATTGAATTCAAATTCATTGTTGGGTAGGTGCATTTGCCGATTTTGTTCGCCAAATTTTTCCAAACGTTCGTCTAAATATTCCAATATAGACTTCTCGCCGCTATTTTGAATTTTTTCTTGCCGTTCGTTAGCCATTCGATCAAAGAAATAGTTTGACTCACTTGGAGTGTTGATGATAGTGCCGACTTTCCAACTGTCATTTTTTGAGTTTTGTTTGCTTATATGAAAAAATTCCTTGTTAATTATTTCTATCATGTTCGATGTTTTTTCGATTTTAAAGTTATATTATTTTGTAGACTAGAATCTTGGAAAAACAATAGATCAATATCTATTCAATTTCTGAGGTACATAAAAACTCGTCGCTTCGCCCCATCCCCTTGTTTATTATTATCTTTGCGGGGCTATGGAAGAAAATAAAAGGCAAAAGCAGGTTGGCCAGCTTCTTGCGGAAGAGATGAGCGATATCTTTCAGCGTGAGGGAATGAATATTGTTGATGGTGGAATGGTATCGATATCGAAGATTATGGTTACTCCCGATTTGCTGGAAGCGCGTGTTTACCTGAGTTTTTACCAGGTAAAGGATGCAGCGGCTTTGCTGTATAAGATAAAAGAACGGAGCGGGGAATGGCGCAAGCTACTGGGTATGCGGGTGAAGAACCAGTTGAGGCGCGTGCCGCAACTGGCTTTTTATGCTGACGATACGCTTGACCATGTGTTTAAGATGGAGGAGATATTTAAGCAGATCAACGAAGAACGTAAGGCTAAGGACGCACACCAGGAAGAAGCCTGATGGAACGTACCCTGATCTGGCAACTGGCTTACCGATACCTGAGAGGTAAACGTTCGCTGAATGCTGTGCCGGTGCTTTCCCGCATCAGCATGGTGGCTATTGCTATTGGCAGTGCTGCCATGATCGTACTTTTTTCGGTGTTCAATGGGTTTGAGGGGGTGGTAAAGAACATGTACAAGGCTTTTTACCCGGATATCAGGATCACTGCCGCGCGTGGTAAGTTTTTTTCTGCCCAGTCCATCGATCTTGCTACGGTTCAGCGTATGGCCGGGGTCGTGCATGTTACTCCGGTTATTGAGGACAATGCACTTGCGGGTGATATTGATGTGGCAGGCGTTACGACCAACAAGCAAAAAGTAGTAACAGTAAAGGGTATTGAAAACAGTTATTTTAAGGTGAATAATATCCGCGACTCGATAGAGGGGGCGGATACAGTAACGAATGGCAAACAAATTACGGGTATCCTGGGGCATCATATTGCCCGGGAACTGGGTGTGGACATGCATGACATGTATGGTTACATAATGCTCTATTACCCCAATCCGGCAGTAACGAACCCCGAGACAGATCCGGTAAATGCATTTCAGAACCTGAAGCTACATCCTGCTGGAGTGTTTACCGTCAGTGATGAATTTGATGACAAATTCATACTGGCTCCTTTGAGCCTGGTGCAGGAGTTGTTTCATGCCCAGGGGCAGTACTCTTCAATAGAAATAAGCACGGAGCCCGGGAAGGCTGAGGGGTTGAAAAAGGAATTGCAAAAGCTGGTTGGTCCCGCTTGCAAGGTGGAGACCCAATATGAACAAAACAAGACGGTTTACTCGATGATGAAGGCTGAAAAGTGGGTGATGTACCTGATATTGGTTTTTGTGTTGGTGATCGCTTCGTTCAATATGATTGGGGCCCTTTCCATGCTGGTTATCGAGAAGACCAAGGATATCGCCATTTTAAAGGCCATGGGTGCGACGAGGTCGGCCATCAGGCAAGTATTTATGCTGGAGGGCGTTTTGTGGGCGCTTACCGGTGGCGTCACGGGTCTTGTGCTTGGTGACCTGTTGTGCCTTTTACAGCAACAATTCGGTTTTGTAAAGATAGGCGGGGCTTTCCTTGTTGATGCATACCCGGTGCGGGTTACATTCTCAGATGTGGGTCTGGTATTGCTGACCATTGTTGGGGTTGGCTTACTGGTTTCGTGGTTCCCGGCAAAAAAGGCTGCGATGACAGTGGAGGTTGGGTTGAAGAGTAATTAGGTGTGTGATATCACCCTATTTTATTGCTTTAGATTTCGCGCCAAGACGCAAAGGCGCAGTATACAGTTTATTTAATAAGGGCTAAGCCTTTGGTAGCAAAGCCGCCAAGAGGTGGGCGCGAGGTCACTGATATTGGCGTTTCACCGGTGGCTACTGTTGTTGAAGCCCTCCGTGCTTCTTTAAATTAATGAACTTGCGTGCAATTGCCTTAAATTTGAAGTATGCAAACTCCTTCAGTAATACGGGCGGCGATAAAGAAAAACGATGGCGGCATTCTTTCGGATGCCGATGACTTGCTGGCAGCAGAGGAGCCAATGGAGGTACGCCTTGCATGGAAGGATGGCGGCAGGCAGCGCATAGATAATATTTCGGTGACGATGCGGACGCCCGGTAATGACGAGGAGCTGGCTCTTGGATTTTTGTTTACTGAAGGTGTTATTGCCGATCGGCAAAGTGTAGGAGCGGTATCGGTAACTAAAGAAAATGTTGTGTTGGTTACTCTGCGGGATGGACTCATCCCGAATATTCATAAGACAGAGCGTAATTTCTATATTTCTTCCAGTTGTGGTGTGTGTGGTAAGGCTTCGATTGATGCAATAAAGACAGTTTGCGGTGAGCCTGGTGATTATCCGTATGACGGTTTGCGATGTACGCCGGAATTGTTGTTTTCTCTGCCGGAGATCCTGCGCCAGCAGCAATCGGTTTTCGACCAGACCGGAGGTATACACGCCTGTGCGTTGTTTGATGCCTCAGGCAAAATAGTGTTGTTGCGGGAGGACGTGGGCAGGCACAATGCGCTGGATAAGTTGGTGGGTGCGGCTTTGGGCATTGGGCTTTTGCCTGCCGACCAGCACATTTTGTTGCTGAGTGGCAGGGCAAGTTTTGAGCTGGTGCAAAAGGCGGCGATGGCGGGCATAAAAATGATTGCTGCGGTAGGGGCGCCTTCGAGTCTGGCCGTGCAAATGGCTGAGGAATGGAATATGACACTGGTGGGCTTTTTGAGGGGGCAGCGGTTTAATATATATGCGGGTGGGCAGCGGATAGTTTCGGGAATTGTTTAATTCTTCAGATTAACCACAAAGGGCACAAGGGGCACTGTTTTTTGAAGGAACCTGCGTTGGAAATCAAGAGCACAAGGGGTGTTTTGTCGTAGCATTTTACCACAAAGGGGAGAAAGTATGTCAAGGGGCACTATTTTGTGGAGTTCCTGCGTTGAGACCGAGATCTCGCGGGGTGCTGGGTTACGGCATTTTACTGCAAGTGCTACACAAAGGGGAACCCGGGCCATTTTTTTGGCGAAAGCATCGGTTGGAAATCAAAAGGATGGAGCGTTCAGGAATGCTGGTAATTTGCTAAGGTTGCGTAATTTAGCGGCATGAAAATTCGCATAAAAGGTAATTCATTGCGCATACGCATCAGTAAACCGGAAGTGGAGAAATTTTGTTCAACAGGATTTTTGGGTGACGAAACCATGTTTGGTACTAACGTGTTTCGTTATTATCTGGAACGTGTGCGGAATGACGGGCAACTTAATGCCGATTTTGAAAATGGCGCTATTACCATGTTTGTGCCAGATCACCTTTTGGAAAACTGGGATACAAATGAAACGGTTGGGTTTAGCTACAAGAGGGACTTGGGAGATGGAAAGGAGTTGTTCCTTTTGCTGGAGAAGGATTTTAAGTGCATAGATAATTCGATGCAGGAAGACCAGAGCGAAAATTTTGACAACCCGTTACATACGTGTTCGTAAGGCAGGACACCATACTGCGCAAGCTATTGATGCGACCCTTGGCGGTGATAGCTATGTGTATTATTCTATTGACTGCGCTTATTTCTATTTTCGCGTATCTGATTGCGCCGGACAATACGCCGGATTCCAATAATATGATCGTTGAGCTGAGTGCGAAGCCTCCTGGTTTCAATACGCAGCTCTTTTTGTTGCCCAAGCCACAAAAACAGGCCAGGGCCGGTAAAATTTCTCAGTGGTTTAAAGGCTCGCCCAGCGACTACCAGTTGGTGCCGGTTAATGGCTATTATTTTAGGGATACCAGCCTGGTGTTGCGGCATTACATTGATGAAGGTTTGGAGGATACGATTTGCTATTTGGTCCGGCAAGTGGCAGGAGCCTCGCCAGGGGCGGCTGTTGGCGCATTGCAGATTAAAATTGCGCAAAATAATTTTATACACCGTAAATTTTACCTGGGTACCGACCGATATGGGAGAGATATTCTTTCCAGATTAATTACAGGTTCCCGGGTTAGCCTTTCTGTTGGTTTTGTGGCCGTTTTATTATCACTGACGATTGGTATAGTGCTGGGTTCGCTGGCGGGTTATTTTGGCGGAATGGTGGATGGGGTTGTGATGTGGCTTATAAATATGCTGTGGGCGATACCTACGCTGTTGCTGGTATTTGCTATTACGCTGACTATTGGTAAGGGTTTCTGGGAGATTTTTATTGCGATAGGATTGACCATGTGGGTGGGCGCGGCGCGCCTTATAAGGGGGCAGGTGCTGGTGTTGAAGGAGATGGAATATGTGACTGCTGCGAGGGCACTTGGGCTGGGCAATATGCGTATTATTTTTCGGCACATCTTCCCCAATATGGTTGGGCCGGTGATGGTAATAGCCGCCAGTAATTTTGCAGCTGCGATCCTCACTGAAGCGGGGCTCAGTTTTTTAGGTATCGGTGTTCAGCCGCCTCAACCTTCTTGGGGGTTAATGATCAAGGAACACTATAATTTCCTGTTGACCAGCCGGCCATTTCCTGCGCTGATACCGGGAATTGCTATCATGCTTCTGGTATACTCTTTCAATATTTTAGGCAATGCGCTCAGGGATATATTGGATGTGAAAGGAGGGTAGTTTTGGAGCGAGAGAGCGGGAGCGGGATAATTTAACCGCCGAGTAGCGCGGCGGGAGACGCAGAGTTACGCAGAGTTTGTTCACGAGAGAGATTAGTGGCTGGAATAATAGAGGGCGCAGAGCCAGTTAGTTGGCTATTGAGAAAGCAGTGGTGCTGAGTACCTCACCCAAAACAATAACCCCCACCGGTACGGATGGGGGTTACACAAACAAACAATGCAAAAGATGGGTTATTCTTTTATAAAGCGAAGTGCCTGTCTGTTACTGCCGTTTTGGAGCAGGATATAGTACACACCCTCGGGAAGGGCGGCTGTGCTTATTTCTTTGGTGGTGATATTGGTTTCAATGGTGGTATGTATTTCCTGGCCGAGTGTGTTGAAGACCTGTACCTGGGTATGTTGTGCAAAGCCTGATGGAGACACCAGGTTTATTTTGTCGTGTGCAGGGTTAGGGTAGAGTTCGAAGTTCTCTATGTTTCCGGCAATATTTGTAATGGCCAGAGGTAGCGGTGGGGGCGGGTTATAGAAGTCGTGCCAGGCGGTGTCGGCTACAGTTTTGATTGGCCCGAAACCTACATTTGGGCAGCCACCCTGATTGGTATCTGTGGTAACAAGGGCCATTACGACACGTTGAATTTGGCCGGGAGCGAGGGTGAAATCGTTGCTGGAGATGATGAAT